>JAAZOZ010000091.1 GCA_012797505.1 Smithella sp.
GACAGGAGCGGATCGCGAGCCCCCGTCAGATGCGCTTTCGCGCTGCACCAGGGATAGTCTTGCGCGGCCGGAACGAGGCCGCTCCTCACCGGGTTCATCTCCACATACCGAACCGCCGCGTAAAGGTGCCGCTCATCGAGGGCGCATGAAAAAAAACGGCCCTGCCACAGGTGGCCCGTTGCATTGCGTTTGCGGTTAAAATATTGGGCATAGAGCATGTGCACCGTATTGAAAGTTCTGGCCAGCGAATCCTGGTTGCCGGGAACGCCAATAATATGGACATGATTCGGCATGAGGCACCAAGCCCATATATCAAGACCGTATTGGGGCGCAAACACGGCGAGGGTCTCCAGATACTGCGTATAATCGTCCTCTTCCGCGAAAACGGCCTGCCGGTAATTCCCCCGTTGCGTGATGTGGTGGGGATAACCAACTGCAATTGCTCTAGCTACTCTCGGCATAATTAATTAGGGACAGCGCCCTATTATTTCATCACACTTTTTATTAATGTGGACATGGGGGTTCCTGGCATAGGCAAAATAAATAGGGCGCTGTCCCTATTTTTTACAGCCATGCCAGAAGCGGCATCAGGCGTATTGCTCGTTGGGCGCCCTGCCAATTAAATTCCTCCGTCCGGTCCACACGATCGTTGAGCAGCAACAACTCATCGCACTGCAAGGTCTGGGAGGCCTTGATCAGCGCCCGCATCTCCCGCTTCAGGGTCTTCGGGTCAGAGATATCCGCGCATACCTGAATCAGGCGCGTCACCCGCAAGCCCTCCTTGACGACAAAATCCACTTCCTCGTTCTGTGGACTCCGCCAATAGAACAGGGAAATCCGTCCGGCAATTTCCTCTTTTTTCAACTCAACCGCCACAAGGTTTTCGTAAAACGCGCCCCGGTCCGCACTGAAGCGCGACCCCGCCGCTCCCGCCATTCCATTATCAATGCAGTAGATTTTTTTATTTTGACCCAACTGATCCTTCACCTTGAACGAGAAGCGCGGAAGCGAAAAGACCAAGTAGGCCTCCTGAAGATAGCGGATATATTTATCCACAGTATGAACGCTGCGGCACTTCGTCACCCCGGACAGAGCGTTCAAGGAATACTCGCGGGCCATGTTCGACATCAGATACAGTGCGAGGTCCTCGATCCCCTGAACCGAACGGATCTTGAACCGTTTGACGATGTCCTTGTACAGGGTGGATTGCAGCAGAGTTCGCAAATAATCACGCCGGTCGATCTTCTTGAGCGCGGGCTCCGGGTAGCCGCCCTGCTCCGCGTAAGTATCCATCAATGCCATCTTCTCCACCACCGTCCGGTCGGCAGGCACATTGCCCGACGCCGCCAGGAATTCGCCGAAAGAGAAAGGAAACAACGCATGCACTGCGTGACGGCCCGTAAGATGCGTGGCCAGTTCCGAACTGAGCAGGTTGGCGTTACTACCGGTGATGAGCAGCCGGAATCCCTGCCTTTGCAGGCGATTGACAAACAATTCCCAGTTGGGAAGATTCTGAATCTCATCAAGAAGCAGGCAACGCGGATTGCCGTAAACGTCGTTAATGGCGCTCACGATTTCGTCAAGATCACCGGCGGCGGTCAAACGTTCATCATCGAAATTGACATAGCCATAAGAGCCGGCCTGCTGAATCAGGTGAACTGCAAAAAACGACTTTCCCGCTCGTCGCGGACCCGTGATGACCTTTATCAGATCATCCCCGAGCTGCCAGGAGACCGACAACCGTCGCTCAACATACCTCTCCTGCAGTCGGTCTTCCAATTCCCTTTTCTGAACCAGGACAATATCTTTTAACATAAAATTTTCATAATGCATAATATCGTTAATTTTTGTGCATTATAATAAAATTAATGCACACAGTCAACGATTTTTGCATTGTACGAGCTTTGAGAGAGTTTTGCACAACTACAAAAATCATCAAAGCCGTCATTCCTGACAAGCGCGGCGCGATCCGGAATCCAGGAATAAAGGAACTGGTTCCCCGCCTCCGCGGGGACGACGTCTGGATACCGGCTTGCGTCGGTATGACCAAATTAGCGGTTTTATGCGGTTGTGCAAAGTTCTCGTATTATCTGCAAGGACTTTTTCGATATAACAGGCATTTTCAGCTTGCACTTTTAAATGCGGAGTGGATAAATGTCCGATATTTTGAGATCTTTGAAAAATGTCATTTCGAGGAGCGC
>JAAZOZ010000092.1 GCA_012797505.1 Smithella sp.
CCTGCAGGGTAATGCGCCTTTCTTCGGCCCGGAAGCGGCCGATGTGCAAAAGCGCCTCGGCAGGTGAATAGGCCGTCTGGCCGTAGTGCGCGATGCGGACATTATCCAGAACGGAGATCTCCCTGAAAAGCCGGATGTTCTGGAAAGTCCGGGCAATGCCCAACCGGGTGATCGAATGCGGGTTGAGCCCCACCAGTTCCTTGCCCTGAAAGTTGATGCTGCCTTCGCTTGCCCGATACACGCCGGTCATCAGGTTGAAGACGGTGGTTTTCCCTGCGCCGTTGGGGCCGATGATGCCGACCAGTTCATGGGGATCAACCCGCAGGTTGAAATCGGATACCGCGCAAAGTCCCTCGAACCGGTGTGTGAGCCGGGAGATTTCAAGGAGCGGCATGGCGCGCCTCCTTTTTCCTTTGCCGCCAGAGCTTTTCCGTGACCCTATCGAGAAGCGGTGTGAACAGGCGGGCTTCCCGCAGGCCCATGATGCCGCGCGGCCGGTAAATCATCAGAAGCACCAGCATCAGCGGCATGAAGACCATTCGCCAGACGCCCAGCGGGCGCAGGATTTCCAGAAGAAGTGTGTAGATGACCGCGCCGAGAACCGATCCGGCGATGGAGCCGATGCCGCCCAGGTAAACCATGATCAGTACATCGGTCGATTTCAGTATGTCGAACATGCGCGGGTTGATGAACTGAATCGCGTGGGCGAAAAGGCCTCCGGCGACGCCCGCAAAAAAGGACGATACGACAAAGGCGATGATTTTGACCTGGCGCGTGTTGACGCTCATCAGATCGCTGGCGATTTCATCTTCCCGGATCGACCAAATGCCTCGCCCGAAATTGGAATACACCAGGTTGCGGATAACCCAGACGGACAGCACTGTCCAGAAGAAAACCCAGGGAAGCGTCGTGAGCTTCTCCATGCCCAGAAGCCCCCGTGGCCCGCCCACGGCGTCGATGTTTTCCAGGACGGACTTGACGATCATGCCGAAAGCAAGCGTGACGATGGCCAGGTAATCGCCTCGTGTTTTAAAGGAGGGAATGGCCACCAGAAAGCCGACCAGCGCCGCGCCCATGCCGCCGGCCAGAATCGCCGCGGGAAACAAAATGCCGGCGGCGTTCTGCGGGAAAACATACACGGTCAAGATCGAGGCAATATAGGCGCCGACGGCCATGAATCCCGCGTGTCCCACGGAGAATTCTCCCATGTAGCCGTTGATCAGATTCAGGCTGACCGTGAGAATGATGTTGATGCCCACGTAGATGATGATCAACTGCAGGTATAAATCCACGAAATCGTAGCGGTCGGCGGCAACGCAGAAGGCCAGCCCCGCGGCCAAAAAGACCGGCCAGAAATATTTCAGGCCGGTGAGCTGTTGCCAGCGCTCACGCAATGTGACGGTTGCCGCTTTTATCTTTGTCATGTTCATACCTTTTGCGGTTGGGGCTTGCCCAGAATGCCGTAGGGCCGCAGAATCAGCAGAACCAGAAGCAGCGTGAAAGCGACAAAGTCCCGGTACGTGGACGGGAAAAACGCCGCCACGAGGATTTCCACCGCGCCCAGAATGAAACCGCCGATCATGGCGCCGCGCACGTTGCCGATGCCGCCCACTACGGCGCAGATGAAGGCTTTCCAGCCGACCATGATGCCCATGTAGGGATCGATCACCGGATAGGCCAGTCCGTACATGACGCCGGCTGCACCGCCCAGTCCCGTGCCGATGGCGAAGGTGAAGGAGATGATTTTATTGATCGGCACGCCCATCAGGGGAACAATCGACTTGTCCCAGGAAATGGCGCGCATGGCCATGCCCGCTTTGGTGCGCTGGACCACAAAATCCAGAAGCAGCATCAAAACCAGCGAAAGGGCGATCACCAGCACCTGCAAGGAAGAGATGGACAAGGATCCGATGGTCCAGGTGGTGTTGGTGAGCAGCGGCGGAATGTGCTTGGGGTAGGGGGAAAGGGCCAGTGTGAAATTTTCCAGAAACAACCCCACGCCCAGCGCGGTGATGATGGCGGAGACGCGCGGCGCGGCCCGCAGGGGCTTGTAGGCCAGTCTTTCGATGACGACGCCCAGACAGGCCACGCCCAGCATGGAGACAAGCAGCGTCGGGACAAACGACAGCTTCAGATAAACGGCCAGCAGAAAGCAGAAAAACGCTCCCACCATGAACAGATCGCCGTGGGCGAAATTGATCATCGTCAGGATGCCGTAAACCATCGTGTAGCCCAGAGCGATGAGCGCGTAGATGCTGCCCAGCTGCAGGGCGTTTAACGCTTGCTGAAAAAGATAGGCCATGCCAGATCCTTCCCCGCCCCCTGCGGGTGGGGATCGAGGAGAGAGGGGTTTAATTTGGGTCACCCATCCATGATCCCTCCCATCGGGGGATCATGGATGAAGGATGAAAATACTTTCTATGGTTTCGCGTTTGCGAACCATGTGAACTTTCCGTCTTTGATTTGCAGAATGACGGCACTTTTGATCGGATCGCCGGAGCCTTCCTTGAACTGCATATTGCCCGTCACGCCGTTGTAAAGCGGAATTTTCGCGAGCGCGTCGCGGACGGCCTGGCGGTCGTTCTTGCCGGCGGTTTTGATGGCCTGCGCCAGGAGCCCGAATGAATCGTAAGTCAGGGCGGCCACGTCGTCCGGCGTTGTTCCGTATTTGGCTTTGTAAGTCGCGATGAATTTTTTGGTTTCGTCGCTGGCCGAGTCCGCCGCGTAGTGCGTGCTGAAGTAGTAGCCTTCGCAGTCTTTGCCGCAGAGCTTGAGCAGCTCTTCGGACCCCCAGGAATCCGAGCCGATAAACGGAACCGAAATGCCCAGACGCTTGGCCTGCTGGATTTGCAGAGGCACTTCGCTGTAGTAGTTGGGCAGGAAGATAATGTCGGGATTGGCTTTTTTGATTTTGGTGAGCTGCGATGAAAAATCCTTGTCGTTGGTGGTATAGGTTTCGAAAGCGACAATCGTGCCGCCGTTTTTCTCGTAAACCTCCTTGAAAATCTCGGCGATGCCTTTGTTGTATTCGGAAGCCACATCATACAGAACCGCCGTTTTTTTCAGCTTCAGGTCATCCAGGGTGAATTTGGCGATTACGCCTCCCTGAAACGGGTCGATGAAGCAGGCGCGAAAAACGTATTTTTTGGAGGCGTTGCTTTTGGAATTCAGCGTGGCTTTGGGCGCGGTGGACCAGGGAGTAATCAAAACGGTTTTGCCCGACTCGGCGATTTCCGCCGCCGGCAGCGCGTAGCGGCTGGCGTTGGGGCCGACAATGGCCGTCACTTTCTGCTGGGTGATCAGCTTCTGCGCGGACGAGGCGGACTGGTCCGCTTTGCCGGCATTGTCTTCAATGATCAGCTCCACCGGATATTTCTTCCCCCCCAGAAGGATGCCGCCGTTGTCGTTGATTTCCCGGACGGCGAGCTCCGCTGCGTTTTTGCAGGAGGCGCCCACCGCCGGAATGTCGCCGGTCAGCTCGGCGATGACGCCGATCCTTACCGCGTCGGAATCCTTTTGGGCGCAGCCAAAAACACAAAGGGAGCAAATCACCAAAAGAGCAATCAATATAAAAGTGTGTTTCATGGATTTTCTCCTGCCTGGCATCAGAAAATTTTGACCCCAGCTTATAAGGGAAGGACGCGTCAGTGTCAATGGAAAAGAAGGTCTTTGACATACCGGGCGATAGCCGGCGAGGCCGTGAGCCCCGGTGATTCGATGCCGACGAGGTTGATGAAACCGGGAGCGTCGGCCCGGATGGCAAAATCAGCGAAAGCGTCTTTGGGCCCCTGGCGTTTGGGACGGATGCCGGCCATGTCGGCCGAAACGTTCTCCGGCTTCAAAAAAGGCAGAAATTTCACGGCGTGCTCATAGAATAAAGCGGCTTTTTCGGGGGCGACGGTGTAATCCTCCACCCGGTCAATGTAAGTGGCGTCCGGTCCCAGCTTCAGTCGTCCGTTCAAGTCCATCGTTAAATGCACACCCAGCCCCACACTGTTCTTAAGCGGGGCGGGGTAGATCAACCGCCGAACGAGGCCCGGCTTCACGCCGGAAATACCGCAGTAATCGCCTTTGCAGTAATACAGCCGATAGGCGCCGCCCATCATGTTGGCGACCGTATCGGATGCGAGCCCCGCGCAGTTGATCACCACCCCCGACAGGAACGTGGATTCCTCCCCCCGGTCGTTTCGGGTGAGGATCCGCCAGGCGTTGTTCTCCTGTTCAATACGGATCACGCGGGTGCGGCAGATCAGATGGGCCTGGTTCTCCAGCGCCCGGGCCAGGAAATCATTCATCAGGTCATGGGCGCTGATAATGCCCGTTTCCGGCGAGTACAGGGCGGCGCGGGCCCTGATGTTCGGCTCCATCCGGGCGATGTGCTCTCCGCCCATCATTTCCAGGGCTGCAGCGCCGTTTTTTCGGCCCTGGGTGAAGAGACGCTCCAGTTCGCCGGTTTCCAACGGATCGGCGGCCACAATAAGTTTGCCGACTTTTTGATGGGGAATGCCGCGCCGGCGGGCCGATTCATACAGCATCCGGTTTCCAGCCAAGCACAGTTCGGCCTTCAGCGATCCTTCCGGATAGTAGATGCCTGCGTGAATCACTTCACTGTTGCGCGAGCTGATGCCCTCTCCGTGCCGCGCGTTCTGCTCCAAAATAAAGACATTCATGCCCGGGCGCGCCAATTCCGCTGCGACGGCCAGGCCGACAACCCCCGCTCCAATGATCGTGATATCGGTTTTTTCCATATTCCCTTTGCCCATGTTTGAGAAGAAGGGGTTGCAACCCCTTCTTCCTCATCGCTGACGATGATCAAGAACCATACACGATTTCGGCGGGCGGCGCAAAAAATCTTGAGCGACGCGGCAGGTCGTGGTAATAACCACCGAAATTTACAGAAAGGTCTTTTAACCATTGAAGATTGCCACATACAATGTCAATTCGATCCGTTCCCGTCTGCATATCGTTTTGCCTTGGCTCAAAAACCACCAGCCGGATATTTTCTGCATGCAGGAAACCAAGGTCGAGGACGCCAAATTTCCCCTCTCTGAATTTGAAGCGGCGGGATACACAGTAACCTTCCGCGGCGGCAAGCAATACAATGGCGTGGCGATCGCTTCAAAACGAAAACCGCAGAAGGTTTCCTTTGGACTGGCCGATGATCCTCCGGATCCCGACCGCCTGGCCGCCGCGCATTTCGGTGATCTGGTGATTTTAAACGTCTACGTTCCGCAGGGGCAGGAAGTGGACACGCCTCCGTTTGCCTATAAGCTCGCGTGGCTGGGGAGGCTCAAAAAATATCTTTTCCAAAACTTTCAGCCGGATCAGAAACTTGTGCTGTGCGGTGATTTTAACGTCGCGCCCCAGCAGATTGACGTTCACGATCCCAAACGTATTCTGGGACATGTCTCTTTCAATCCGGAGGTCTGGAAGGCGTACGAAAATGTTTTGACCTGGGGTCTGGTTGATGTTTTTCGGAAGCATCATCCCGGTGAGCCGGGGCAATACACTTTTTTTGACTACCGCGTGAAAGATTCGGTCGGACGAAACCTGGGCTGGCGCGTGGATCATATTCTGGCCACGAATAAAACAGCCGCGGTGTCGAGTGGCTGCGTCATTGACCGGGCCACGCGTCTTGCGGAAAAGCCGTCCGATCACGCGGTGATTTACGCCGAGTGGGAAGGGAAACTCTGATGAGGAAAAAAGAGGACATCCATCGCATCAATGAAGATCTTGCGGCGCGTTTCAGGAAAATGGAAGCGGAACTCTTATCCGCCCCCACCATTGCCGGGCTTTTCGAAGCGTTGGTGGAAGGGATCGAAAGAGAATTCGGCGTTCCTTTTGTCTGGCTGACGTTTGTGGATCGGCCGGGGGCGGATGCTTTGACGAATGCCGCCGTCGCGTCGGACATTTTGAAAAGCAGGTTCAGCGTCGTTTCCGCCGAGCTTCTGGAAAAAATAATTCCCGACGGACGGCAGCCCGTTCTCTCCAATCAAAATCTCCAGCTTTTTTACAGGCTGATGCCGTCCAGTCAAAAATATTTTGTGCGGTCGATCGCCGTGGTTCCTTTTGCGCTGGAGGGACGAATGATCGGAGCCTGGAACAACGGCGATGCGGACGCGAACCGCTATTCGCCGGATATGGATACCGCGCTGCTTGCTGCGCTGGCCGACCGGATTTCCCTTCGGCTGACGGAGCTGGCCGCGGAAAAAAACGCCGCATCCGCCGCAGAGAAAAGCGCGGAGCAGCCGGGAGGTTTTCATGGTTGACGAGTGGATTAAAGAAATCAAGAAAAAGTGCCCGCCGGACAGGCTGGGCATGATTCTGGTGCACAACGGCATTGTGCGGGCCACGTCCAAAAAAGGCGCTCAGGTGGCGCGCATGAATCTTTCCTTTGACCGGGCCGCGCTGGATAAAGCGGTGCGTCGCTTTAAAGAAAGGGAAGGCATCGTGGAGATTCGCGCCTGGATTAACGAAGGGACGCTCAACGTCGGCGACGACATCATGTGCGTCTGCGTGGCGGGCCGGTTCCGTACGGACGTTCTGCCGGTGTTTCAGGAGCTCATTTCGCTGATCAAAACAGAAATCGTGAAGGAAGATGAGACTTCATGAACGAAGTCCTTTTTCAAGGTTAGTGGCGCAAAGAAGAACAGCGGCAGGAATTTCGTGTTCGGGAAGCGAAGAAACATTGCACTTTTGATCCCGAATATGCTAGCTTGCGTTCACAAAACGGGAAAGCCGCAGATTTCGGGCTGGGAAGGAAATGCGATGGACACCATGACGGAATTCAGGGAAGTTGTTGATCAACCTTACGCGTACCTGCAAAAACTCAAAGGCCAAACCGGAAAGAAGATGGTGGGCTATGTCTGTTCTTATACGCCGGAGGAGATCCTCCTGGCAGCCGGGGCCCATCCGGTGCGTTTTTTCGGCACCAAAGAGCAGATTCATCTGGCCGATTCCCATCTTCAGTCCTACAGCTGCTCGATTGTCCGCGGCGTTCTGGAGGAGGGCCTTTCCGGGAGAATCGGATTTCTGGACGGTATGATTTTCCCTCATACCTGCGATTCCATTCAAAGGCTGTCCGACATCTGGCGCATGAACATCCCGTTCGGATTTCATCTGGATCTGGTGTTGCCCGTCAAGCTCAACACATCCTCCGCACGGGACTATATGACGGATGTCCTTAGAAAATTCCAAAACGACGTTGGCCGCGCGCTTGGGGTGAACATTACCGATGACGACCTGCAAAAAGCAATCGGGACGATGAATGCCATCCGGCAATCGATCAGGGATCTTTACGAGATTCGCAGCCAATACCCCCATCTCCTGTCCGGCGCGGATTTATACACACTGGTCCGGGCGTCCATGATGATGGACCGGGAGCGCCTCGCGGGGATGCTTGCCGAAACGGCTGTGAAGATGAAGGCAAAAGCGGCCGGGGAAAAGCCGGACGCCTCTCTGAAGAGGATTATTCTTGTCGGCGGCATGTGTAATCATCCGGATATTTATCCCCTGATTGAAAAGGCAGGCGGAGCCGTTGTCTGGGATGATTTCTGTACAGGGGCAAGATATTTTACCGAGCTGGTTGCCGGGGGGGATGATCCTGTAGCGGGTATCGCGGAGCGGCTGATTCGGCGTGTTGTTTGCCCGGCCAAGCATGCCGGATTGGACCGGCGCGCCAAACACATCCTCCGCCTCGTGCGGGAGCATAACGCCCGGGGCGTCATTTTTCTGCTTTTCAAATTCTGCGATCCGCACGCGTTTGATTATCCCGACATTCGGAAAAGCATGGATGAAGCGGGAATTCCCGTTCTGCTTTTGGAAATGGAAGACCCCCTTCCCGGGGAAGGGCAGCTGAAAACACGCTTTGAAGCATTTCTGGAAATGGTGTGAAAGGAGATGTCATGTCCGAAGTAAACTCTGATAAGGAAAAAAGGAAAATCAAATCCGAAAAGAAAATGCGGGATATCATGACGGCCTATTATATCGACGCCAAAATGGCCCGGCAGAACAACAAGAAGGTGGCCTGGATCACGAGCGGCGGGCCGGTGGAGCCGCTGATCGCCATGGATGTGATTCCCGTCTATCCGGAGAATCACGGAGCCATGATCGGCGCCAGCAAGATGGGCGTCGATTTGTGCGAGAAAGCCGAATCGATGGGCTATTCCAACGATCTGTGTTCCTATGCCCGTTCCGACATCTCCTGCGCGACGGTTAACGGCGGTCCGATCGGAGGGCTGCCCGAACCGGACATGCTGGTGTGCTGCAACAACATCTGCGGGACCGTGCTGAAATGGTACGAGGTGCAGGCGCGCTATTTCAACATTCCCCTGTTTATTTTCGACACGCCCTTCTGCCACACCGAATACACGAAAGAGGCGAAGCGCTACGTCGAGCGGCAAATTGAGGAGTATGTTGCCTTCCTGGAGGGTGCCTGCGGCCGTAAAATGGACCAGGACCGCATGAAGGACGTCGGCAGAATCTCCTTTGAAGGCCAGAAATTGTGGCAGGAAGTCCTGGATACGGCCGTCCACAAGCCCTCTCCCATGACGGCCTTCGACGCTTTTTTTCACCTGGCGCTTATCGTGACGCTCCGGGGCACGCAGCAGACGATCGATTATTACCAGGGCCTGCTGGCCGAGATGAAAGACAGAATTCATGCCGGCATCGGCGCCATTCCCCGGGAACAATACCGCCTCCTGTGGGACAATCTTCCAATCTGGTACCGGATGAAATGGCTGTCGCAGAAATTCGCCGAGCACGATGCGTGTCTGGTGGCCGACACTTACACCTCGGCCTGGTGCGGCGCGATGAAGTACATCGACGAAAACAAATTTCTGGATTCGATGGCCGAAGCCTACTCGCGCATTTACCTGAACATCGGCGTGGACGAAATGGCGAAAATGGTCATCGCGATGATCGACAAATATCAGGTGGACGGGTTTGTGCTGCATTCCAACCGCAGCTGCAAACCCTATTCGCTGGGCCAGTTCGATATTCAGCGGATCGTCGAAAAAGAGCGGAACATTCCCTGCCTGATGATCGAAGCGGACATGGTCGATGAGCGAAGTTTTTCGGAAAGCCAGGTTTCGACGAGAATCGACGCTTTTATGGAGATCATCAAGGATAGGAAAAGGACGTAAAAGCCCGCAGGTTTCAGCGTTGGAAAAGGGCTTTCACGGCGGCAGGAAACGCTTTCCTGAAAAAGACGAACGACGAAGCACAAGAAATGGGAAATGATAACGGCAGGCATTGACATCGGGTCCATCACGGCAAAAGCGGCCTTGGTGGAAAACGGGAAAATTCTGGGCGCGAAGGTGACGTTTACCGGCTATAATGCGGAGGCGGCAGGCAGAAAGGTTTATGAAGAATTGCTGGCCGCTTCCGGCCTCACGGCGTCATCCGTGGGTAAAATTGTATCCACGGGCTACGGGCGCAATTCGGTGAAATTCGCCGACAGGACATTCACGGAAATCATGGCGCATGCCGCCGGCGCGAATTTTCTGAAGCCGGAGGTCCGCACCATCATCGACATTGGCGGACAGGACAGCAAAGCCATCGCGCTCGATGAGCGGGGCAAGGTCAAAAATTTTGTCATGAACGACAAGTGCGCCGCGGGAACCGGCCGTTTTCTGGAGGTCATGGCGCGCGCGCTCGAAGTCGATTTGGATGAATTCGGCGCCATGTCACTTCGGTCGGAGGCGCCCTCCAAAATCAGCAGTCTGTGCACGGTCTTCGCGGAATCGGAAGTCATTTCCCTGATTGCCCGCGGCGAGCAGAGATTCGACATCATTGCCGGCATCCATGAATCGATCGCGGCGCGCGTCTCCTCCATGATTGCGCGCGTCGGCCTGACCGAACCGGTCATGATCACCGGCGGTGTCGCGCGCAACGCCGGCGTCGTGGCCGCGCTGGAAAAGAAGCTCGGCGTGAAAATCGCCGTATTGTCCTCCGCGCAGGTCAACGGCGCGATCGGCGCCGCGGTTCTGGCTGCATCGCTCTAATGCCGTCAAGGCGCAAAAGAATTGCGGCTGTTGGCAAAGATGTCAGCGTGAGAGCTTTGAAAAATGTCATTTCGAGGAGCGTGA
>JAAZOZ010000093.1 GCA_012797505.1 Smithella sp.
ATGGTGCCGGAGGACGGAATCGAACCGTCACTTCCGCAAGGGAAGGGGGATTTTGAGTCCCCTGCGTCTACCAGTTTCACCACTCCGGCACGGGCGCGATTATATAGACGGAAGGCCAAAAGTCAAGCTGAAAAACTGTTGACAGCCGGGGAGGGGCATGTTAAGGGGCAGGCGAATTCTCGGGGAATCTATTGGGGTTGTAGCTCAGCTGGGAGAGCGCTTGAATGGCATTCAAGAGGTCAGGAGTTCGATCCTCCTCAGCTCCACCAAACATAAAAAGGGAAGAACGCCGGTTCTTCCCTTTTTAATGAGACTCAAGTTTGATGAACCCGTAAAAAATCACCACTGTCACCCTGAGCCCGTCGAAGGGTGAACGTAAGTACTCTATATCACGTCATGCTTCGACAGGCTCAGCATGACAAAAGAGGGACAAGATGACTTTTTACGAACTTGTCAAGTTTCAGAAACGCAGTGAACTGAAGCTTGTTAGTCGAATTATCCCGCGAGCAAAGCGAGTAGGGATTAATGACGCCTTTCTTCTTTTCAGGAACGCAGTAAACCGAAATTCAGCCTTCTATAAATCCTTTACTTCTTTGTGAATTTTCAATCGTTTTTCTTTGATCAGCGCCTCTTTGTTTCCCTCCAGCCATGATTTCATCGCTTCCTCCCGCTTCAGGTTCATGGCGATTTTCCGGTAGATTTCCTTTTTGGCTTCGAAATCCTTCATGTCCAGCGCGCTTTGGCCTTTGAGCTTGAGGATGACCTGCGAGTTGCCGAAAGACATGGGCTTTTCCGGGTAAGGACGGTTCATGGACAGGGACATCAGCACATTGACGGCGTCCGGGTTTGCGCCCAGTTTGGGAATGACGTTGCCGGGCTGGAAGAAGCCGGTTTCCTGGATTCTCAGGCCTTTTGCCGCAGCCAGCTTTTCCAGGCTCTCGCCCTTGCGCAGTTTTTCCAGGAGGCTCTCAGCTTCCTGGGCAGCCAATCTTTCCTGCTCGCTTTTCAGATAGGCCTGCCGGACGTCGGCTTCAATGTTCTTGAGTTGCGGCGTGTAGGCGGCTTTTTTGTCGTCCAGGCGGATGACGAAGTAACCATGGTCGGTGCTCAGGACTTTGCTGATGTCTTTTCGCTGCAGAGAGGCCAGCTCCTGCGCCAGATCCTTGACGGACGCGAGCGCCTGCGGCGGTTTGTTGATCGGGAAAAAATCAACCGTCTGAATTTTCAGTTTGTGTTTTGCCGCGTAGTCTTCGAAGTTTTCCTCCTGGTAGATGGTGTCGTGCGCTTTTTTGGCTTCCAGATAGGCTTCCTGCATGCCGCGGCTCTGCTTCAGATCCCGGGCAATCATCGGCGCGGCCAGCTCCGGCGCCAGGGGCTTGCCGTCTTTGCCTTTGTAACTGTCTTTGTGCCGGTTGTAATAATCCCGGATGTCGGCGGCGCTGATTTCGGCCGGGGCAAAGGCATTGCCCGCAAAATACAGATATTGAATTTTGGCCTGTTCGGCAACACGAAACGCATTGCCGTTTTTCTTGAGATAATTTTCCAGATCGCCGGTGGTCGGTTTTATTTTTCCCGCGACATCGGAGCCTGCGACAACTATGAAGCTGAGATTGATCTTCTGGTTCTGCAGGGTGTACAGATCCAGCACTTCCTGGTCGGAGGCCTTGATTCCCTCGAGAATAATGGCTTCGATTTTGCCGGCCGCCAGGCTGACTTTCTGGCCGGCCTCAAAATCTTCGGCGGTCATCCGGTTGTAGCGCAGAAGCTGCTTATATTTGTCGTTGTCGAATTTCCCGTCCGTCTGCAGGGCGGGCATGGCCATGATCATCTGCTTCAGTTCGTCTTCGGATACCTGCATCTTCATGTCTTTGGCCCTGGCGATGATGACCTGACGGTTGATCAGGTTGTCGTAAGCCATTTTTTTCAGGTCCATTTGCTTGAGCATGTCCGCCGTCAGCGCGCCGCCGTAGCGCGCTTTGACCATATCCGTCATTTTGGAGTATTCATTGTAGTATTCGGATTCGGTGACCACGTAGCCGTCAACGACGGCCAGAGCGTTGGCGGTCTGCATGCTTCGGTCCGTGCCGAAATACAGGACAAAAACAAAAATGATGATGCCCATAAAGACCAGCATGAACCAGCCTCGCGCATGTTTGCGGAAAAATTTCAGCATAGCGTCTCCTCGAAAGTGGTAATGGAACTCATAACCGGGGTCATTGGGGCCGTTAGTATTACAGAGAAGGGCAAATTGCAAATACATTTTAAAAAGGCGTTGCTTAGGCCGTTGAAATACGATATAGACGCCAAACTGTAGGTAAGTACGATATATTCAAGGAGAATTCGGGAGGACTCATGTTATTCGATTATATTCTGGGAAAGTTTTCCAATGATCTGGCGATTGATCTCGGAACCGCCAATACACTCGTTTATGTCAAGGGCAAGGGGATCGTGTTGAACGAACCCTCCGTGGTTGCCGTGCATAAGAATCATCATGGCGTCAAGAAGGTGCTGGCGGTCGGCAATGAGGCCAAGAGCATGCTGGGCCGCACTCCGGGCAATATTGTGGCGATCCGTCCCATGCGCGACGGCGTCATCGCGGATTTCGACATTACGGAAGCCATGCTCAAGCATTTCATTCTGTGCGTTCACGACCGCAAGTCCCTGGTGCGCCCCCGCATCATTGTTTCCGTGCCGTCGGGGATTACGCAGGTGGAGCGCCGCGCGGTGCGCGAGACGGTTGAATCCGCGGGCGCCCGCGAAGTCTATCTGATCGAAGAACCGATGGCGGCGGCGATCGGGTCGGGGCTGCCCATTGCCGAGCCCACCAGCTCCATGGTGGTCGACATCGGCGGCGGCACCACGGAAGTGGCGGTCATCTCGCTGTCCGGCATCGTGTACGCCAAGTCGGTGCGCATGGCCGGCGACAAGATCGACGAGGAAATTGTCCAGTACATGAAGCGCAAATACAGCCTGCTGATCGGCGAACGGACGGCGGAAGTGATCAAGACGGAGGTCGGCTGCGCCTATCCGATGACCGAGGTGAAAACGATTGACGTGAAAGGTCGCGATCTCATCTCCGGCATTCCCAAGACCATCGAAACCAGTTCGGAGGAAATCCGGGAAGCGATCATCGAGCCGGTGACGCTGATCGTGGATACCATCAAGGACGCCCTGGAAAACGCGCCGCCGGAGCTGGCCGGAGACATTGTGGACCGCGGCATCGTGCTGACCGGCGGCGGAGCGCTGCTGAAGAATCTCGATATTCTGGTGCGGGAGGAAACCGGTCTTCCCGTTACGGTGGCCGATGATCCGCTCTCCGCCGTGGCGCGCGGCGCGGGCATGGCGCTGGATCAGCTCGATGTGCTCAAAGAGGTGACGATTCAGGTCTGATGCCGCCTGGCCGTTCGGTCTTCACTGGCGGCGGATAGTTTGGGTAGAGCATGTTTTTTAAAAATTATCGAGCCGTCATCTTTGTCGGAGCGGTGATCCTCGCCGCCGTTTTCCTTTTTTCGTACGGCCTGAAATACGACGCCGGCCAGAGCCTGCTGCAGAGGCTTGCGCTGGGGGCGGCGGCGCCGGTTCAAAAGTTGCTGACGCTGTGCGTTGAAAGCGTTGACAATGCCTGGACGCGCTATATCCGTCTGGTGGGCCTGGAAGAGGAGAACCGGAAACTGAAGGGCGCCATCGGTGAGCTTCAGATGCAGTTGACGCTTTACCGGCAGGGGTATCTGGAAGCCCGGAGGCTGCAGACGCTTCTGTCGCTCGAGGAGCGGGAGCCCTACCGCTTCGTCGCGGCCCGCATCATCGGCAAGGAACAGGGCGCTCTGGCCAAGACGCTCTGGATCGACAAGGGGGAAGCGCACGGTCTCAAGCCGGGCATGCCGGTGATGGCGCTTCCCGGCCTCATCGGACGGCTGACGAATGTTTCCCGGCACAGCGCCAAAGTTCAGCTTCTGATCGACGAGGGTTCCAACGTGGATGTTCTGGTTGAAAGGACGCGTCAGCAGGGAATGCTTCGCGGAGCGGGATCACGCGGCTGCGTCGTCCGGTACATCTCCAAGATTCAGGATGTTCGGGAAGGGGACGTGATTCTGACGTCCGGCCTGAGCAATGTTTTCCCGAAGGGACTGCTGGTCGGAAAGGTGGTTCATACGGACCGTTCGGACGCCGGCATGTTTTTGAATATCCGGGTGTCTCCTTTTGCCGACTTTACTTCGCTGGAGGAAGTTCTGGTTCTGGCGGGGGAGAGAAAGACGCCGTCCGGGGAAAGGAAGGCCGCAAAATGATGTATTATGTTCTGTTGCCTTTCATGGCCGTTGTGCTGGTGGTCCTGCAGTCCAAGCTGGCCGAAATCCTTTTTTCCGGCCTACTTACGCTGGAGATGTCGCTGATCGTGGTGATCTACGCCGGTTTTCGCCTGGACCTGTGGAAGGGAGCAGCCCTTTCCCTTGTCGTGGGGCTGGCGATGGATTGCCTGTCCGGGACGGTCCTGGGGTTGTTTTCGCTGTTGTACGTCTGCATTTTCCTGTTTGCCTGGTTTGTTTCCTCTCAGATTGATTCGGAAAGGCTCTACCTGATCGCCGGCTTCAGCCTGATCTGTGCCATGGTGGAATCGCTGGCGCTGGTTTTGATCTACCAGTTTGTGTTTGAATTTGACATGGTCGGTAAAATCCTTCCCGTCCTTGTGCCGCAGACCCTGCTGGTCAGCGTTCTTTCTGTGTGCTTTTTTTACGCGATGCGCAGGGTGGAAAGAGTTTTGAAGTATGGATAAACCGGGCAGCCTTCAAAACGGGCCGGAGCCGGTGGACTTTCGGCGCAAGCTTACCGTGGTGATGATTCTGATTTGCGCGGCCCTGTCGGTCCTGACGATCCGCCTGTGGTATCTGCAGATCATCAAAGGGGATGAACTCAAGCAGCGCTCTGAAAACAACGCCGTCCGTTTTCGTAAAATTCAGCCTCTGCGCGGCCTGATCATGGACCACAACGGTGTTGTGATCGTGGACAACCGCCCCTCCTTTGATGTGCTGTACCTGCCTGCCCGGGGAGTCGATCATGAGGATCTGATCCTGAAGCTCCGGGAAATTTACAAGATGAAATCGGTTGATTTTTACCCGGCCCAGCCTTTTCCCAGGACGCTGAAGTCCTATCTTCCCGTCCGGCTGGAGAAAAATGTCGGCATGGAAAAAGTCGCCCTGGTGGAAACCAACAGCATGGATCTGCCGGGGGTCTATGTGGATGTCACACCGATCCGTCTTTACCTGGATGGGGAAATCACCGCGCCGATCATCGGCTACACGGGAGAAGTCAGCAAGGAAGAGCTGGAAAAGCCGGAGGGGGATTACGCCTCCGGCGACATCACGGGAAAATCGGGCATTGAAAAAGCGCTGGATCCTTACGTGCGCGGCCGCCGGGGCAATGAGCTGGTCGAAGTGAACGTGTACGGCAAAGTCATCAAGAATCTGGGGCGGATCGATCCGGTTTGCGGTTCCAATGTGGTGCTGACGATCGACGCCGCCCTCCAGAAGGCGGCCTGGGAGGCCTTTGAAGGAAGGCCGGGAGCGGCGGTCGCGATGGACCCCCGGGACGGCTCCATCCTGGCGATGGTCAGCTCGCCGTCTTACGACCCGAATTTATTCAACAGCGGCATTGCCCGTGAAGCATGGGAAAAGCTGCAGAAGGATCCGCTGAAACCCATGTCCAACCGGGCGATTGCGGGGCAGTATCCGCCGGGGTCAACCTATAAGCTGATCGTGGCGGCCGCGGCGCTGGAAGAGGGGGTGATCACCCCCGAAACCCGGATCAACTGCAGCGGTTCTTTCGATCTGGGCAACCGGACCTATCGCTGCTGGAGAAAAAACGGGCACGGGCCCGTCAATCTTCACCGGGCGCTGGTGGAGTCGTGCGATGTCTATTTTTATACCGTCGGGAAAAAACTGGGCGTGGATCGCATCGCGCGCTACGCCAGAAAGTTCGGTCTGGGCGACGTCACCGGCATTGAGCTGGCCCATGAGCGCAAAGGTCTGGTCCCCACGCGGGATTGGAAGCAGGCCCGCATGAAAGAACCGTGGCAGATGGGCGAAACCATATCGATTTCCATCGGCCAGGGATTCAATTTGACCACTCCGCTGCAGCTGGCGCAGGCGTATGCGTCGCTCGCCAACGGCGGCACGTTGTGGCGCCCCCGTCTGGTTCAGCGGATTGAAGCGGCCGAAGGCGGCGTGGTGAAAGAATATTTGCCGGAAAAGAAGGGAGATCTGGGCTTGAGCGGGAAGACCGTGGAGCTGCTCCAGCAGGCGCTGTGGGGCGTCGTGAACGAACCCGGGGGGACCGGCTACGCGGCCCGCATCGACGGCGCGGACGTCTGCGGCAAAACGGGGACGTCGCAGGTTGTCGGTCTGCCCCAGGATGAACAGGCGCGCCGCCGGAAAAAAATCGCCGCCTTTCACAAGGATCATGCGTTGTTTGCCTGTTATGCCCCCGCGAGGCATCCGGAAATCGTCGTTTCCGTCGTTGCCGAGCATGCCGGCGGAGGCGGAGCGGTCGCCGCTCCGATTGCCCGCAGGATTTTAAAGGCCTATTTCGACGGGAAGAAAAAAGACAGGCCCGTTGAAGTGGCCGTCCGGCGGCAGACGGCCGGGCAAGCCGGAAACTGAAGGTTCCGAGGCCGCGGGGACAGGCGAGGAGGAGTTTATGTTTTTTTTCAGATATGATCGCCGCATCTTCCAGAATTTTGACTGGACGCTGTTTGCCCTGGTGATGTCGATCTGCGCCATTGGCGTCGTCAATATCTATTCCACGGGGTTCAGCCTGGGCGAAAACGCGTCTCCGCTGTATTTAAAGCAGATGCAATGGGTTTTCTTCGGCCTCTTTTTCATGATGGTCGCCTTTTTGATCGACTACCGTTACATCAATCGCGCGGCGTACGGCCTTTACGTTTTTTCGGTGGCCTCCCTGATCGCGGTCGCTCTGTTCGGCCACACCGCGAACGGGGCGCAGCGGTGGATCTCGTTCGGCGTTTTTTTATTCCAGCCTTCCGAGCTGATGAAGATCAGCATCATCCTCGCGCTGGCCCGGTATTTTGATGATCACAAGTCGCGCGAACCTTACCGGTTGAGGGAATTGCTGATTCCGTTCGGGATGGTGATGATTCCCTGCGCCCTGATTTTGAAGCAGCCGGATTTGGGGACGGCGCTGATGATCGTCATTGTTTCCGCATCCATTGTTCTTTTTATCGGAATGAACTGGAAATCCGTCGCGATTGCCGTCGCGAGTATTTTCGTCATGCTTCCCCTGGCCTGGCATTTTTTAAAGGATTATCAGAAAAACCGCCTGCTGACGTTTCTTTCCCCCGAGAATGACCCGCTGGGCACGGGGTATCACATCATTCAGTCCATGATCGCAATCGGCTCCGGGGGATTTCTGGGCAAGGGCTTCCTGAAGGGCTATCAGACCCAGCTCAAGTTTCTGCCGGAACAGCAGACCGATTTTGTGTTTTCCGTGTTTGCCGAGGAGTGGGGGTTTCTGGGCGGCCTGGCGCTGATGGTGATTTTTACATCCCTGATCATCTGGGGGTTAAAAATTGCCTTGCATTCAAAAGATTTATTGGGCACGATCATCGCGTTCGGCATTACCGCGCTGATCGCCTGGCAGGTGCTGATTAATATGGGAATGGTGCTGGGCGTCCTGCCGGTGGTCGGCATTCCGCTGCCTTTCATCAGTTACGGCGGCTCGGCGGTTGTTTCTCTGATGGCGGCGATCGGACTGCTGATGAATGTGAGCGTGCGCAGATTCATCCTGCAGCGCTGATTTTATTTTCAGGACGACTAAGGAGTGCGGCATGTGGGAAAAAAAGAAACGTCTTGACGACACCAAAGCTTTTTTGGGGAAGGGCGCCGAATTTATCGGGAAGCTGATTTTTACCGGCCATGTGCGCATTGACGGCGATTTTCAGGGGGAAATTTTCGGACAGGGAGCGGTGGATATCGGAGAAGGCGCCCTGGTAAAGGCCAACATGGAAGTCGGCAGCGTTTTCATCGGCGGCGAAGTTCAGGGCAATATCGACGTGAAGGAAAAAATCAACATTCATTCCACGGGGAAACTTGCAGGCGATGTGAAGGCGCCGGTTTTCATTATGGAGGAGGGAGCGGTTTTTGACGGCCAATCGCGGATGAGCGAGGTGAAAGAGCAAAAAAGAATCGCTTTGGCTGGAAAATAATAATTCCCAAGTGATAAATTTTATTAGCTTAAATCCGATTTTTGCGAAATTAGACCGCCGGTCATAAAAAAGCTTGACAAACCCTAGGCGGGTGTGATTAGTAACCTCCGTCCTCGCGGTGTGGCTAGGTTCAGCATAAGCCCGGCTTGATTCAAGCCTTACGTTATCTGAAGCAAATCACTCCCAGAGATTACGCTGTTTGAAATGTCGGATCAACTTTAATGCATCTTCCTGCGTTGATCAACGTTCGTTGATGGCCGGGAAGGTCTGAAAAAAAGACGAGGTCAGTTGTGGTTACCGTAATTCCCGATTATACGCTCCTGGTTCAGATGGCTACGTTCATAGCCTTGATTTTCATCCTCAATTTTCTCCTCTACAAACCCCTTTTGTCCATCATCGAGCGCCGCAAGAAGCAGCTGGATGAACTGGGCAACGAGATCAAGCTTTTCAATGAGTCCGTCAATAAAAAGGCCGCCGAATACGAGGAAAAGCTGAGCCGGGCCAAGACCAGCGCTTCGGACCTGAAAAAGCAAATCATCGGCGAAGGCGCCGCGGAGGCGAAAAGAATCGTGGACGCCGTTCGCAGTGAGATTCCCCTCATGACCCAGGAGTTTCAAAAGAAGATGGACGCGGAAATGCAGGCCGCCCGTCAGATCCTTGAAGGTCAGTCCCGCCGGCTCTCGCTGGAAATTGCCGAAAAGGTTCTGGGAAGGAGAGTTCAATGAAATCTTCATTTCGCTCGGTCCGTTTTTCAATCCTTCTTTCCCTGGTTTTGCTGCTGCTTTCCGTGGGGCTGGTTTTTGCGTCCGGCGGCGAAGGCGGCGAGGGGCACGGCTCGCAGTGGAAAGACTTTGCCTGGAAAACCTTCAATGCCGTTCTGATCATCGGGTTCCTCGTGTATTTGCTTGGGGCGAGAATCAAAGGTTTCTTTTCCGGCCGCCGCCAGGAAATCAAGGAATCTCTGGAGAGCGCAACCGTTCAAAAGGCGGAAGCCGAAAAACAGTACCGGGAGTATGCCGAGAAAATCGACAAGGCCTCCCAGGAGATTGACGGCATCTTTGAGATGATCAAGGCGCAGGGAGTGGTCGAAAAGCAGCAAATCATCGAGGACGCGCACAAGGTGGCCCAGAAGATGAAGGAGGACGCCCAGGCGCGCATTGAGCAGGAATTGAAAAAAGCCTCCGGGCAGCTTCGCGCGGAAGCGGTCGCCCTTTCCGTGCAAATGGCGGAAGAAATTTTAAAGAAGAACATCACAGCTCAGGATCATGAAGTCATGGTCAGGGAATATATGGATAAGGTGGTGAACAAAAATTGATCAGCAATATATCAAAACGATACGCCCGCGCTTTTTTTGACATTGCCGGAGAAGAACAGAAGCTGGAGCAGTACTACAACGAACTGCATCAGTTCTCTTCCGTCATCGCGCAAAACAAGGATCTGGGAGGTTTTCTGGCCAATCCGATCTTTGAACAGGAAATCAAGAAAAAAGTGCTGGAGAAAATCATCGGCAAGCTGTCGCTTTCACCCATGACGATTAATTTTTTAAAATTGCTGATAGACAAGAAAAGGATCGACATCCTCCCGGACATCGAGACCTGCTACCGGCAGTTGATGGATGAAACGCTTCAGAAAGTGAGAGTTACGGTGAAGACGGCGTTTCCGTTGTCCGGGGAAATGCAGAGCTACATTACGTCCAGCCTGAAAAAAATGACGGGCCGGACCGTTGACGTGACGGTGGAGAACGACAAGAATCTGTTGGGCGGCATAGTTATTGGTGTTGGTGATACGTTGTATGACGGCAGCATCAAAAACCAATTGAACAATATGAGGAATCTCTTAGGGGAGGCAAGATAGAGCATGGAAACCATCAAGGCGGAAGAAATCAGTCAAATTATTTCTGAGCAGATCAAAAGCTATGAAAAAAAGCTGGATATAAGCGAAACCGGAACCGTCCTTTCCGTCGGTGACGGCATCGCGAGAGTGTACGGCGTGCAAAACGCTATGGCCATGGAACTTCTTGAGTTCCCCGGCGGTATTCTGGGCATGGTGCTCAACCTCGAAGCGGACAACGTCGGCGTCGCGGTTCTGGGAGAAGTGACCCATATTAAGGAAGGGGATATCGTCAAAAGAACCGGAAAGATTGCCCAGGTTCCGGTCGGAGAGGGGCTTCTGGGCCGCGTCATCGACGCGACAGGCGCTCCCCTGGACGGCAAAGGACCGATCGAATCAACGGAGTTCCGCCGTATTGAAATGATCGCCCCCGGCGTGATTCAGCGCCAGCCGGTCAACCAGCCCATGTACACGGGCCTCAAAGCCATCGATGCCATGACCCCGATCGGACGCGGCCAGCGCGAACTGGTCATCGGCGACCGCCAGATCGGCAAAACCGCCATCTGCGTGGATGCCATCATCCGCCAGAAAGACACCGGCATCAAATGCATCTACGTCGCGATCGGCCAGAAAAAATCCACCGTGGCGCAGGTTGTGGAAAGGCTCAAACAGCATGACGCCCTGTCCTATACCTGTGTGGTCGCCGGCTGCGCCTCCGACCCGGCAACCCTTCAGTACATCGCGGCTTACGCCGGCTGCAGCATCGGCGAATACTTCCGTGACCGCGGCCAGGACGCCCTCATTATTTACGACGACCTGTCCAAACAGGCCGTGGCCTATCGTCAGATTTCGTTGCTGCTTCGCCGTCCGCCCGGACGCGAAGCTTACCCCGGCGACATTTTCTACAACCACTCCCGTCTGCTCGAGCGGGCCGCCCGCGTGAGCAAGGAGCTGGGCGGCGGATCGCTCACGGCTCTGCCCATCATTGAAACGCAGGCCGGCGACGTATCGGCCTACATTCCGACCAACGTGATTTCCATCACCGACGGCCAGGTGTACCTGGAACCCAGTTTGTTCTTTTCCGGCATCCGTCCGGCCATCAACGTCGGTCTGTCCGTGTCCCGCGTCGGCGGCGCGGCCCAGGTGAAGGCGATGAAACAGGTCGCCGGCACCCTGAAGCTCGATCTGGCCCAGTACCGCGAACTGGCGGCCTTTGCCCAGTTCGGCTCCGATCTGGACAAATCCACCCAGGCCCAGCTGGACCGCGGTGTTCGTCTGGTCGAATTGCTGAAACAGCCCCAGTTCCAGCCGATGTCTCTGGGAGAGGAAGTGGTGGTTCTGTTTGCCGGAAGCCGCGGCTTCATCGATAAGGTGGACGTGGAAAAGGTTCTCATTTACGAACAGCAGCTGCTCAGTTATGTGAAAAGCAAGCATCAGGACATCCTGAAAGAAATCGATGAGAAGCAGATTATTTCCGCCGACCTGGAAAAGAAAATGAAAGATATGCTGACGGCTTTTGAATCTGTTTTTGTGGCGGAATAATTTTTGATCCATGCGCGATCCTTGCCAAGAGGATCGCCGCGGAGTGGAAAACAATTCAGGTTGAGAGGAGTTTCCAGTGCCCTCGCTAAAAGATATTAAAAGAAAAGTAACTGCCGTTCAGAAAACGAAGCAGATTACGCGGGCCATGAACATGGTGGCCGCATCCAAATTTAAGTCATCTCAGTTGAAAATGGAAAATTTCCGGCCCTACGCCGGAAAGTTCATGGATGTTCTCAACAGTCTGGCTCTGCGGGTGGACACCTCCACCCATCCGCTTCTGGCCGTGCGCGATCCCAGGAGAATCCGGGTGATTTGCATGACGTCCGACCGGGGGCTTTGCGGTGGATTCAATACAAACCTGATCAAGGCCACGGAGCGATTTTTACGGGACAAGACTCACGAAGGCAAAGAAGTTGCCATGATCAACGTCGGCAGGAAGGGCAGGGACTTTTTCCGCAAAAAAGCAAACGTTCTGGCGCAAAAAGTGGACTGTCTGAGCAAGTTTGATATGACGCTCGCCGTGTCGATTGCGGATGAAGTCATTGAACCTTTCATCAAGGCCGAATATGACGAGCTGTATCTGATCTACAATCAGTTTGTAAATGTTTCCGTCCAGCGGCCGACCGTTGTCCGCCTGTTCCCCCTTCCTTCCATCGGCAGCCCGGACGCCGATCTGGAATCGGATACTCGGCTGGATTATGTTTACGAACCGTCGGACGAGGTGCTCTTACACAAACTGCTTCCCATGTATGTCCACGTTCTGGTTTACCGGGCGCTGCTGGAGACCTCCGCCGGTGAAAACGGCGCGCGGATGGCGGCGATGGACAACGCGACCAGCAACTGCGAAGAGCTGATCCGCACGCTGACGTTGAAAATGAACAAGGCGAGGCAGGCGGCGATTACGGCGGAACTGATGGATATCGTTGGCGGCACGGAGGCTTTGGCCAAGGGTTGATTTTGCGGCGGCATTTTGCGCGTAAAAAATATATATACCGACTATTTGCAAGGAGATAGTTATGAATATCGGAAAGATTGTTCAGGTTATTGGTCCTGTTGTTGACGTGGCTTTTGAAGAAGGGAAGCTTCCCAGCATTTTGGATGCGCTTTTGGTTACCAACCCCGCGATCAACGACCAGGAGGATAACCTGGTTATTGAAGTCGCGCAGCATCTGGGCGACAATGTTGTTCGCTGCATCGCCATGGATGTCACCGACGGTCTGGTGCGAGGGATGAAAGCCAAGGATTCCGGCGCTCCGATCACCGTCCCCGTGGGCAAAGAAGGCCTCGGCAGAATTCTGAACGTGGTCGGCCGCCCCGTGGATGGCCTCGGACCGGTGAACGCTAAAAATCATGCTCCCATTCATCGCAAATCTCCCGAATTTACGGAACAGGACACGTCCGTTCACGTTCTGGAAACCGGCGTCAAGGTTATCGATCTGCTCGTGCCGTTTCCCCGCGGCGGAAAGATGGGCATGTTCGGCGGCGCAGGCGTCGGCAAAACCGTCGTCATGATGGAAATGATCAACAACATCGCCATGCATCACGGCGGTATTTCCGTGTTCTGCGGCGTTGGCGAGAGAACCCGCGAAGGAAACGATCTGTACCGTGAAATGCTGGAATCCGGCGTTATCAAGCAGGCCGCTCTGATTTACGGCCAGATGACCGAACCGCCCGGAGCCCGAGCCCGCGTGGCGTTGACCGGACTGGCGGCCGCGGAATACTTCCGCGATGTGGAAGGCCAGGACGTGCTCTTCTTCGTTGACAACATTTTCCGTTTCACGCAGGCCGGTTCCGAAGTGTCCGCACTCCTGGGCCGCATGCCGTCCGCCGTCGGTTACCAGCCGACCCTGGCTTCGGACCTCGGGGAGCTTCAGGAACGCATCACCTCGACCACCAAAGGCTCCATTACGGCGGTGCAGTGCGTGTACGTGCCCGCCGACGACCTGACCGACCCCGCTCCCGCAACCACGTTTGCGCACCTTGACGGAACCGTCGTTTTGTCCCGCCCCATCGCCGAACTCGGCATTTACCCCGCCGTGGATCCGCTGGATTCCACATCCAGAATTCTGGACCCGAATGTTTTGGGGCAGGAGCATTACCAGGTGGCCCGCCAGGTGCAGGTGACGCTGCAGAAGTATAAAGACCTGCAGGACATCATTGCCATTCTTGGTATGGATGAACTTTCCGAAGCCGACAAGATGACCGTCAGCCGCGCCAGAAAGATTCAGAGATTCCTGTCGCAGCCCTTCTTCGTCGCCGCACAGTTCACCGGAACGGAAGGAAAGTTTGTCTCCGTGGCCGATACCGTGAGAGGCTTCAAAGAAATTCTGGAAGGCAAACATGACGATCTGCCGGAACAGGCCTTTTATATGGTCGGCGGCATTGAAGAAGCAATCGAGAAAGCCCAGAAGCTTTCCGCCTAATGAACGGGGATTTCCATGTCGGATGAATTGATTCTAGAAGTGGTAACGCCGGAGAAGATGGCTTTTTCCGGGAAAGTGGATGAAGTGACGATTCCGGGCACGGAAGGGGAATTCGGCGTTTTAAGAGGCCATGAGCCCTTCCTGACGTCTGTGGACATCGGCGAGCTTTATTACATCGCCGACGGCAAGAAAACCTATTACGCCGTCAACACCGGCTACGCGGAGGTGACGGGCAGCAAGGTCACCGTCCTGATCGAAACGGCGGAAAGAGCGGACGCCGTGGACAAGGACCGGGCTCTCAAGGCAAAAGAAAAAGCGGAAGCCGCTCTGAGCCAATTGACCAAAGAGCACAGCGACTATGAAAAAATGAGACTGGCGCTTCTTCGGGCGGTCAACCGGATCAGTGTTGCGGAAAAACTGTCGCAAAACTGATCTGTCTCCCTATAGGAAAAAAAAGGCAGCTCTCCTGACCGGAGCCGCCTTTTTTTATTTTTCAGAGGGAATTGGCTATTCGGCTGAAATGTCGATGATCTGAAAATTGCGGGTTCCCCCCGGGGTGTTGACGGAAATTTCGGCGTCGATGCTTTTTCCAACCAGCGCCCTGCCGATGGGCGAGGTGACGGATATTTTATTTTGGTTGATGTCCGATTCAAAAGGGCCGACCAGCTGGTATTTGATCTCTTCCCCCTCGCTGTCCGCGATGGTAACAAAGCAGCCGAAAACCACCCGGTCGCTCGGGATGTCTTTCAGGGCGATGATATTGCAGGAAGCCAGATTATTTTCCAGTTCCTGAAGTTTGCCGTGCAGATAGGATTGCCGCTCTTTGGCCGCCGCGTACTCCGCGTTTTCCGAAAGATCGCCGTGCGCCCGGGCAACTTCTATGTCCCGGATGTTTTCCGGAATGAAAACGTTTTTCACCGTCTCCAGTTCCTTCTTCAATTTGTCAAAACCCTCTTTCGTGATCGGCACTTTGTCCATGAACGGCTCCGAATGATTTTACCTTGCGCTGACGCAATCGATGGTGCGAGGACAGGCAGGAAACGCGTTTGATTTTTGTTTAGACGAGAAAGAACGCCGTGTCAAGAAATTGTTTGGGATATTTGAGGCGAAGGGTTGCCCGTACTCAAAATGCATCCGGGGCCGC
>JAAZOZ010000459.1 GCA_012797505.1 Smithella sp.
ACGATTGAATCGCTGGGCAACGACAGTCTGATGATCGGCAATATGGGCGCGGAAATCTACACCCTGTCCATTCCCACCAAAAAGAACGAGGAGTTTGTCGCCAAATTTTACAAGGACAAAGGCTATTACCCGACCTGGCTGCGCGGCAAAGCTTACATTGCCACCATGTTCTGGGCGGAGGCGGTTAAAAAGGCCGGAACGACCGACGTGGCGGCGGTCATCAAGGCGTGGGAAGGCCTGTCCTATGACGGTCCGGCCGGCGTCTGGACCATGAGAGCCTGCGATCATCAGGCGCAAGTGCCTTACTGGTACACGGAAATCGTGGCCAAGACCAAATACTTCAAACATGCTTTTGAAGCCCCCCGGGGCATGACCCCGGCGAAAGCCGTGGAAGTTCCCTGTGCGGATACGGGCTGCAAGATGAAGTAGCGGAAAGAATGTCCGAGACCGGACATTCGGATGGTGTTTCAAAATAACCGTTCCCCTCCTTGTCCGGATGACCCCGGACTCCCGCTGCGGGGGTCCCGGGTCATCCCCGGGAACGGAAGATAAGTTCAGCGTCGAGTGTTGAGGTTCAGAAAGAGCGAGGACGTCCTATGGCAGAAGTAAGCGGCAAGGTCATGAGCGCCAAAGAGGCCGTTGACCGATTCGTTCACAACGGCGATGAGCTGGTGATCGGCAATTATACCGTAGGAAGCTGCGCCGAACTGGTCTACGAGATTGCCAGGCAGCGCAAAAAAGGCTTCACCCTGTATTCGCAATCCGGCATTTTTGACGTCGAAGTCCTGGTCGCGGGCGGTTGCGTCGATCGGCTGGTCACAACCTACGTGATGCGTTCCGGCGGCAAAAAAGGCGGTTCCGCCGTCGAGCGGGCGCTGAATGCCGGAACGCTGGAAATCGAAGACTATACCAATTTTGAATATAACGCCCGGCTGGTGGCCGGCATGCACGGTTTTTCCTTCATGCCGGTGCTGGAGGGGGTCATGGTGACGGATATCTTCCGCAGACGGGGCTTCATGGGCGAAAATAAATTTCGTGTGATTCAATGCCCCTATACGGGAAAAGACAAATTAACCGTTCCCGCCGCGGCGCCGGACGTGTGCGTCGTTCACGTGCAGCGGGCCGACGCCGAAGGCAACGCGCAGTACTGGGGCGCCATGGGGAGCGTGGCGGCGGCGGCGCTGGCCAGCAAAAGAATCATCGTCTCCTGCGAAGAGATTGTCGATCACGAGATCATCCAGTCGAGCCCCCACCTGACGATTATCCCGGCCTACCGGGTGAACGCGGTCGTTGAAGCGCCCTGGGGCGCTCACCCCACGGAGGTTCTGGGATACTACAATGTGGACACCTTCATGTATAATGGATTGTTTTCAACTGCGGCGGCGACCGCAGACGGACTTGCGGCATGGATGGAGGAATGGGTCTACGGCTGTCCGGACCGCGCGCGCTACATCGACCATTACATCGCCAGGTTCGGTTCGGAGGCGCTCGATGAACTGCGGGCCAAACCCTTTTATTCCGCGCCCGCCGACTACGGCGCGGCCTTTTCCTCGCACTGGGATCGCGAGGGGAGAGAAAGAAGCATGGGGGTCACCCTTCCGGAACTGGAAAAATTATTGAAAGACAGAGGAAAAGTTTATGGGTAAGCCTTATACGCTCGATGAACTGCTGGCCATTGCGGTGGCCCGGGAGATTCACGATTATGAGAACGTGGTTCTGGGCGTCGGCGTCCCCATGACGGCGGGCGCCCTGGCCAAGTCGCTTTTGGCGCCTCACGCCACGCTGATGATGGAATCGGGCATTGTGGACATCCGTCCCCTCTTGTCTCTGAACAATATCGCCGACGCACATTCCGCCCGCGGATTCTCCTATGCCACGGATCTTTTTTCGGCCTTCACCGCAACATACCGCGGTTTTGTTGATGTCTGTTTTCTCGGCGTGGCGCAGGTCGATAAATACGGAAACCTGAATACGACCGTCATCGGCGATTACAACAAACCGGACATGCGCCTGCCGGGCTCCGGCGGGGCCGCGGATTTCATCTCCTACGCCAGGCGGACCGTCCTCACGATGCGGGGCGGCGCCTTTGTCAACAAACTGGATTATTTCACCTCCCCGGGCTACCTCGAAGGCGGAGACAGCCGCGACAAAACGGGCCTGTTTCCGATCGGCTCCGGGCCGACTGCCCTGATCAGCACAAAAGGCGTCTTCCGTTTTGACGCAACAACCAAGGAGATGTATCTCGCCACGATTCATCCGGGCGTGAGCCTCGAATCCGTCAGGAAGGACATCCCCTGGAATTTGAAGGCATCCCCGGATCTGTCGCTGACCGAACGTCCAACGGATGAGGAGATCGATTTTATCCGCAATTTCGCCCCGGAGCTTTCCGCCGGCCGTGAATTGACCGTGGAATTGCGCAACGCCGCCGTCAAGAAAAAAGCCGAGCTGCGCGCCGGGAAAAGGCCTGGCGCGGGAGGACGATTATGAAACTGAAAAATAAAGTAGCCGTTGTGACGGGCGCCAGCAAGGGCATCGGCAAGGCCGTTGCCCTGGCATTCGCCCGGGAGGGCGCCTCCGTCGTTCCGGCCAGCCGAACGCCGGCCGCGCTGGAAGATGTCGTCCGGGAAATCAGGGCGGCAGGCGGCGAGGCCTCGGCCGTTTCCGTCGACGTGAGAAGCGTTGACAGTATCAACGCTCTGGTGAAGAAGGCCGTTGACCGTTACGGCCGTCTCGATCTGCTGGTGAACAACGCCGGGATCACGATGGGCGGCCCTTCCGAGGATCTGGCGCCGGAAGATTGGCGCGCGGCCCTGGAAACGGATTTGTTCGGTGTGTTCTACGCCTGTCAGGCGGCGGCGCGCGTCATGATCCCGCAGGGCGGCGGCAACATCATCAATATTTCGTCCGTCAACGGAATTCTGGCGGCGCCGAGGCGCGCCGCCTATTGCGCCAGCAAAGCGGCGGTGAATGAGCTGACCAAGGTTCTGGCCATTGAATGGGCCGACCGAAAGATTCGCGTGAACGCCATTGCCCCCGGATATGTCCGGACGGAGCTGGTCGAGGACGTCATCCATAAAGGAGCGATTTCCCTGGAAGCGATTCTCAAGCGCACACCGCAGGGCAGGATCGGAGAAGTCGGGGATATCGCCTCGCTGGCCGTGTATATGGCCGGCGACGAATCCTCCTATATGACCGGAAGCATCGTCAATATTGACGGCGGCTGGCTGGCCTACGGGTATTTATGAAGAACATTGCATTTTAAGCGATCTATGGAGGCATTTCATTATGACGGAGAAAATAGCCGTTATCGGTTCAGGGACAATGGGGTCTGGCATTGCGCAGGTTGCCGTGGAAGCGGGTTTCCAGGTCAGCCTGGTGGACACCGAACAGGGATTTGTCGATCGGGGCATGGCCAACATCCGTAAATTTTTAGGAAAGAAAGTCGAAAAGGGCAAAATCGATCAAGC
>JAAZOZ010000094.1 GCA_012797505.1 Smithella sp.
AGAAGGCCAGCTCGATCCGGTTTAAAACTTCGGTGATCTTTCCCTGCGTCAGAATCTCATCTTTGCGCTCATTCCAGCGCCATGCTTCCGGCGTGTAGATGATCCATTCCAGCTCGCCCTGTGCGTCCGGCCGGTCTTCCAGCGCAAGGCGGATGCTTTTCCCTTCTTCCTCGTAGATCAGGACGTCGAAAGAAGGGATTTCGACTTTCCAGCCCGAAGAGCTTTCCACTGTGTATTTGCCGATGATTTGCAACGTCTCTTTCATACTTTCTTTCCGACGGCAAAAGATTTGCCGTTCATCAGTTCCATTCCGCGATCATCACCCCGAAGCTGATCCGGTTCGTGCTTTTGTTGTAGTCCATCAGCCCTTCGCCGTAGCCGTTGAAATACTGAACATAGAAGCTGAACTTGTCGGTCAGGTATTTGTTCAGGGTCTCTTCGGAAACCACGGACCCCAGCAGGAGTTGTCCCAGTGCAAGCGGAGGAATGCTCCACTCCAGCTGCACGGCGCCCAGATTCTCCCGCCGCAAATTGTTGCGCAGCATCACGGCAAACCGCTGCTTTTTCCAGAAATACGACGCCCAGAGTTCGCCGTACCCCATGTAGCGGAGAATGTCGGAATTGTCGTCCTTGCTCTCATCTTCGGGAAGGCGGTACCAGGTCTTGAGTTGCAGGGCAAATTCATTTCTTTCCAGGCCGATGTTGGCCACAACCCGGTTCCAGCTTCGGGACAGCGGACGCGACCGTCCGTTGGACTGGTGGTTGAGGCCGACCTGTACGAACCGGCCTTTGAAGCCGAGGAGGTCATAATCGGTGCGCAGATTGAGCAGCATTTCCGGCTCGTAGTTCGTGTCCCGAAACGGCGATGAAAAAGCGGAATTATAAAGCTGCCAGAAGCAAAGCTGCGTATAGGCGATCCACATGTCCGCGCCTCGGATCACCTTCACGCGGTCATAGACTCCCTGAAGCGAATCCTGAAACATGTCTTCCCAGATCTTGGCCTTGAAGCTGATCTGGAATTTGGCTTCATTATGCTGCGCTTTGGCGGCCGGGTCGTATTCCAGATTCGCCTCATCATTGGGCGACGAATTGTAGGCGACCGGCAGAAAATAGTTCATCCGGTGCGGCCGGATCACAAATGAATGACTGCGGTGGTCCGGGTCCAGGTCCCACAGTTTGGTCATGACGGAAAGCCTGACCCGCTCCGGAGCGTCAACCCGGTCAGGCGGCGCGGATGGTTTTTCCGCCTGCGCGGCGGAACGCGCCGGTTTTCCCCTTCCCGCAAGCTCATCGAAGCACTGCAGGCGCGCGGCATCTTCTTCAATTCCCGCGCAAACCGCCAGACGATCTTCCACTCCGGCATCCGCAAGGCAAAGGCGAGGCAAACCGATCAAAATGAGTGCCAGTGCCAGCAGGACGCCCAAAAGCGCTTTGCCCGCCTGCCGCCTCTCGAAATTCACCATGGCTGCTTCCTCCCTTCCGTCAGACAACGACGGTCCGTCGCGCCGCGACATTTAACCCGGCCGTGTCCGTCCTTTGATGGTCCTTCCTTTGGCATTGCAACGGTTTGCGGCTCCTGATACACTTCCGCAAACGGTTTAAGCAGATGATCCGGAATATTGCAACGATCTCAAAAGCCCTTGCATTGGAGCCGGAGAAATGAAAATCATAGCAAAGACAACCCGTATCCTTCTTGTAATCATGATCCTCGCGGCGCTTGGCGGCTGCGCGCTCTTCAAGCTCCGCGAGGACGTCCGAATCTCAAAGGATTCCTGCCTGCTTTTCGGCGAAGTCCTCCATCCGTCCAAGTTGAAAAAGCCCATTATCGTGGTCGCCTACAGCCGGTCCGGCGAAACCGTCCAGGTTGCCGATTATGCCGTATTGTCGGAGCCCGGACAGTACGAATTGCTGGTCCAGGAGGGAAGCTATGAAATTTTTGCCTTTGAGGACTTAAACGGATCCCTCTCCTATGACCCGGGTGAACCGGCCGGCTTTTACGGGAAGCCCGATGGGGTGAAAACGCAGATGGGCGGTGTCATCGTGGGGCTGGACATTCCGCTGGATGCCTCCGGCAGGAAACCGGCTCCGACATTTGCCGGCAGCCTCGCCGCATTTTCCGGCGGCAAAAGCAAGCCTCCGACTTCCGCCGGTTTTGTGTCCGACCTCGACAACCCGGCCTTTTCCGCCGAAAACGGAGCCAGCGGCTTCTGGGCGCCGCTGGAATATTTCAGGCGAACCGGCTGCAATATTTTTTTCCTGGAGCCCTACGATCCCAAGAAAACGCCGATTCTTTTCGTGCACGGCGCCGCCGGCTCCCCCCAGGACTGGCGCTGTTTCATCCGGAATCTCGACCGCGCCCGCTACCAGCCCTGGGTCTTTTATTATCCTTCCGGCGCCCGGCTGGACACCGTTTATTTTCTCCTGCAGACAAAACTCTACGAACTGCACCGGAAATACGCCTTTGAAACCCTGTATGTTGTCGCGCACAGCATGGGAGGACTCGTTTCCCGCGCCGCCATCATTGAAGACAGCACCTTCTCCGATTCCATCCGCCTGTTTGTTTCGATCTCCTCGCCCTGGGGCGGAGAGGGGCGGGCAAAAACGGGCGTGGAAAAGTCTCCGGCCGTTATTCCCAGCTGGAAGGATGTTGAACCGGACAGTCCTTACATCCAACGGATCTTTGCCAAAAAACTGGACCCGTCGATCCGCTACTATTTGTTTTTCGGCCATAAGGGAGGCGGCAGTCTTTTCCGGCAAAACAACGACAATACCGTTACCCTGGAAAGTATGCTGGATCCACGGGCGCAGGCCGACGCGCTGAAAGTGACCGGCCTCAATGAAGACCATGTCAGCATTCTGTGCA
>JAAZOZ010000095.1 GCA_012797505.1 Smithella sp.
ATCACATTCCTGGCTTCGTCTTCGATCAGCCGGGTAATTTCCGGCGACTGGCGGATGCGCAAAGCGTCGTAATCCGGCTCGCGAACCAGGCTGAAGTCCAGCCCGGCCATCGCCAGAATGATGCCGACGTTGACGTAGGGCAGGGCTTTTTCGATGGAGTAGCCGCCTTCCAGCACGGCAATGTCGGGTGCGAGTTTTTCATTGAGCAGCGCGTACCCCTGGGCGCTGAAGCTCATGTTTGTGATCGGGTCGCTGTAATGGTTGTCCTGCCCGGCGGAGTTGATGATGATCTCCGGCTTGAATTCGTCCAGAATCGGAAGGATGACGTTGTCCATCACAAAAAGGAAGCCTTCATCCGATGTGCGCGGGGGCAGCGGAATGTTGATCGTCGCGCCCAGCGCGTTGGGGCCGCCGAAATCGTCGGTGAAGCCCGTTCCGGGATAGAGCGTTCTTCCGTCCTGATGGATGGAAATGCACAGGACATCCGGATCGTTCCAGTAAATATCCTGCGTGCCGTCGCCGTGATGACAGTCCGTATCGACCACGGCAATTCTTTTAACTCCGAATTGATGGCGGATGTATTCAATCATCACGGCTTCAATATTGATGTTGCAGAATCCCCTCGCGCCGTGGGCGACCAGCATGGAATGATGGCCGGGCGGCCGGACCAGGGCAAAGGCGTTGTCCACGTCGCCCGATAATACTTTTTTCGCGGCGGTGATCGCGCCGCCCGCGGAAATCAGGTGAGAATTCGTTGTTAAATACTGCGGGTTCGGAACACAGATATGGCAGCGGTTGATGTCGGCGTAGGTGGCGAGATCCGGCTTGTATTCCACAATATTGGGAAAATCCAGCAGGCCTTCTTCAAACACCTGATCCTGCGTGTAGAGCAGCCTTTCTTCACGCTCCGGATGGTTGGGGGAAATGGCCCAGTCAAAGGCCGGGAAAAAGATAAGGCCGGTTTTCTTGATTTTTTTAGGCATCGTTAACCCTTTCAGCGCCGGCGGAAATCAGGCCGGGTTTTATCTGAACCTTGACGCGGATATTTTTCCCCGTCGTGTAAAAATCACGAACCATGTTGAATTCCTGAGATTCGGTGACTTCCATGATGATTTCTTCGGGCCGCGCGCCCATGCCGGCGGCTTTTTCGCGAAGAGTTGTTTTGCCGACCTCGACGGCGTCCGCCAGCGCGAAACTGCGGGGAATGCTTTGCACGCGCCCATCTTCGGAGATGATCAGCTCTCTTTTTTCCGTGTCCGCCAGAATGGTGACTTCCGCGGTGGTCCGGGCCAAAGCCACGCCGAGCGCGTTGGAAACCTCCGAGTGGTCCGGGATGGAATAGGGATAGCCGAGATTCTCCGCGATGAACGGGGCGACCGCGGCCGGTCCGCCCGCGACGTAAAGAATTTTCGGCTGAATGATTTTTCCTTCCAGCAGTTCATGGATGGTGTAAACCGGCTTATTGTTGATTTCGGCGAGGATCTGGCGGACATGGTCCGAAATCAGAGCGGCCATCTTTTTCACAATGGCCTGCGCCGCATCCTGAACGTCCATGTGAAGCATTTTGGCCAGTGGAGCGATCGCATCCCGGGCTTTTTGCCTGTCGCCGAAATCGACAATGCCTTCCACGATCATCGCGTCCGTGGGCGTCGGGACGGGTCCGCCCAGAGCGGCGGCCGAACCTTCGCGCTGCGGACCGATCAAAAGGTCGCCGTTTTCCACCTTCACAACGCTGTCGCCGCCCACCCCGATCGATTTGGTGTAAAGCCCGCGAATCAGCGTTTTGCGCCCGTTGATGGCCACCCCGGACGGCTCCAGAAGAGGAACGCCGTCGGCAAAAACGGAAATGTCCGTGGTCGTGCCGCCGATGTCCAGCGCCACGGCGTCTTCCTTCATGCGCGCCGTTGCCAGAACGCCCATGATGCCGGCTGCGGGTCCGGAATGAATGGTCTGCACGGGACATTCCATGGACTTGTCGATCAGGATGGTGCCGCCGTCCGCCTTCAGAATATAGACGGGAATGTTCGCTCCGATTTTCTCGATAAATTTCTGAACATCCTGCACGAAGCCCTGATAAATGTCTTGAATGGCGGCATTAAGATAGGTCGTGGCGATGCGGCGTGGAAAATTCAGCTGTCCCGAGAGCGTATGGCCCAAAGAAATGTGTCTGGAATCATCCCGCAGCAGTTCGGCCGCATCTATTTCCTGCTGCGGATTGCGGCTGGAAAATTTGCCGACGATTCCGATGTGCCGGATTTGATTTTGAGCAATCTCGCCGCTGATCTCGTTGATTTGCCGGCTGTTCACATTTTTGACGGGAATGCCCCGGTGATTGACGTAGCCCCCGGCAAAATAAACATCTTTGCCGAGATCCAGCGTTTCCGGCGACAGCCCGGGACCGCTCAGCAAAACCATGGCCACGCGGTTGGTTTTGTCCTGGACAATCGCGTTGGTCGAGATCGTGGTGCTCAATACGATCCTGTCAATATTATTGATATTCTCGTCGGAAATCAGCTTTTGTGCCGCTTCCAGAAGAGAGGCCATGATATTGGCCGGATTTGTGAGGACTTTTGCTTTCCTGATCAGTTGAAAATTCCGGACCAGAACTGCATCTGTGTGGGTTCCGCCGACGTCAATGCCAAGTATCATTCGAGCGTCCTTTTGGTCATTTTTTTTGTTTGTATATATGTTTAAATATCTCTTGACAAGGCAAAAAAAAAGCGTAATGTCACGCACCAGAAACCATAGTGTGTTTTGCACACTAAAATTTTTGAAAGGAGGAATTGTCTAATGAAGAAGGTAATGGCCATTTTTGTTAGCGTGCTTTTCCTGGCTTCTCTGTCTCTTGCGGCAGTAGGTTGCAGCAAGAAGGAAGAACCGGCGCCGGCTCCTGCGGTTGAAGCGCCCGCAGCGCCTGCGGCACCGGCAGCGGCTCCGGCGGCTCCGGCAGCCCCGGCAGCCCCGGCAGCGGAAGCTCCGGCAGCCCCGGCCCCTGCACCGGCGAAATAATCTTATAATCAATTGCAGGATTATGGAATCGGGGAACCTTTGCGAATGCACAGGTTCCCCGATTTTTTTTGCCGCTCTCCTCCGGCCGCTTGTGTCACACCGACTTCTCTTTCCACTCACCACTCGTTGCTCATTGCTTTTCACTTATTGTTTTTGCCTATCGCCCATCGCCCATCGCCCATCGCCTGTCTTTTCCCTCTTTGTCCGGCGTGGCTAATCATTTTAAAATGTGTTATAAGGACGGCGAAAAAATAAGGATTATGGAGGTGAGCCAATGGCGGAAAGAGATTGGGATGTGGTTAAAGCGTTGGTGGTCGGCGGCCTGATTGGGGCGGCTATCGGCATTTTGTTTGCGCCGAAAAGCGGAAAAGAAACGCGTCAGGATCTGTCCATGAAAGCGGATGAACTTCTGGCAAAAGCCAAAGAAGAGTATGAGAAAGCATCTGAAAAAGGCAGGGCGGCCTATGAGGCGGCGTCCTTGCGTATGAAGGAATTTGAAGGCGTTGCCAGGGAAAAAGCAGAAGAAATAGCGGGAAAAGCGAGCGAACTGGCAGCGCAGGGCGCCGAGAAGCTGTCAGACGGTTCCGGCCGCTTAAAAAAAGCTTTTGACGCCGGCATGGAAGCCTACCGGGAAGAAAAAAATAAAATCTGATTTCTTCTTGAGGTTTTTTTCCAATCTTTTATGCTGCTGATGCCGTAAACCAATGAGAGCTTTGAAAAATGTCATTTCGAGGAGCGTGAGGGACGAGAAATCTTAAGGACGGCCGTTTGTTCAAGATTTCTCCCTTCGGTCGAAATGACAAAAATGGCCGTTATTCAAAGCTCTCCCAATATGGGGGAGACAAACGATGGAGACCGGTTTGATAGTAATTGGCGTTGCTTTGCTGCTGCTGGTTGTGCTCAGCATCCCGATTTTGTTGAAACTGTGGCGCGCCGCCAATGATGTTACGGTTACCCTTCAGGCGTTAAACGAGCGGTTGCCGTCCATCTTGAAAAATATGGAGGAAATTTCCGCCAACATCAATCAATCGACGACGGCGATCAATCAATCCGTTCAGGATTATGCCGTCACGGTCCGGCGGCTTCACGAGGTGATGGGCACAGTGGCCAACGGCCTGGAAATTTTTTCGCCGCTTGCTTTGCGGATGCCTTTGTTTCGAACCGTGGCATCCGTGATTCCGCTGGTGAAAGGATTTTCGGTGTTTTTGAATGTGTTGACCGGCAAACAAAAGGTTTGAAGCCGAATGGCCAGGATGACTTTTTCCAATAAGTGGGGACGTGTTGCCGTTTCCAAAAAGCCTGTCGCTTCCGAAGCGCAGAAATCCGTGGAAGACACCGTTCGCGAAATGAAAAACGCCGCCCGGACGCCCGGCGGCGAGGACTACCGGGAAAGGTCTCTTGCCATACACGGTCTGGTTTGCGCCCGCTGCGGCCGGGAGTTTTCCGGCGTCAACCGGCAGCTCCTGACCGTTCATCACAAGGACGGCAATCATTATAACAACCCCCCGGACGGCAGCAACTGGGAAAACCTTTGCGCCTACTGCCATGAAGATGTGCACAGCCGGGAAGCGCTGGCGGATCAACTGGGAGACAGCGTGTCCGGCCGTGATGTCAGTCTGGTCTATGGCGGATCGTCTTCGGCCGAATCGGATTCCTCCGGATTGCTTGCCCAGAAATTAAAACAAGCCCTGCAGAAAAAGAAATAACCTTTATGAACTCTGGCGCATCTGAAAGTATGCGCCTCATCCAAGAAATTTCTGAAAGATTTGTTTGACTTTGGCCATGGTCTTTTCTATCATGACGACAAGTTATTGAAGAGGTGTTTTATGCGTGGCACAAAGGATATCATTCAAGAGGCTGCCGGGCTTCCGGTGGAAGAGCGTGTAATCCTGGTTGACTCCATCCTTCGCACCCTCAACCACCCGAATCCGGAAATTGACAAGGAATGGACGACGGTTGCCCGGCGACGTCTTGACGAACTTCGGTCCCGACGTATCAGGCCCATTCCGGGAGACCAAGTCTTTGCAAAAATCAAAGAGCGTTTCAAAAAATGAATTTTGACTTTCATCCGGAAGCCGAAACAGAATTTCTTGAATCAATCGCTTATTACGAAGGATGCGAACCGGGCCTTGGAGAAGACTTTTCTTTGGAAATCTACGCCACTCTGCAAAACATCCTGCTCTATCCCCTCGCATGGCCGGTTCTGGAAGATGAAATCCGCCGCTGTTTAACCAATCGCTTTCCTTATGGTGTGCTCTATAGCGTTGAGTCAGATCGCGTTTACATTCTCGCAGTTATGCATCTGCATCGTCATCCTGACTACTGGAAACATAGAACCTGAATTTTCACTCTTACGAGATTGAATCCCGCTTAAGCAGGACGAGCGTTCATTCTCCGCAGCTTGCTGCGAGGTGTTTGATCGGTTGTAACTTTGTTGGTGACTGCTGACGGAGGAGTGGTTTTAACGCAGAAGGATTTTGGAATTGGCGGTTTCTTTGACCAGTTTGTCGCCCACGGAAGTTCCGCAGTACACACAACTGTAGTCGTACTTGTCCCCTTCGGATAAAACCAGCAGCAGACGTTTGCGCACCGGAACGGCCCGCCCGCACTTCGGACAGAACAGCTCCGTGGCGTCGAAATCTTTGTAGGAAGGTTTCATTATTTCTTATTCTCTGTCCGGAATTTTTTCCCAGTCGTCAAGCCAAACGGCTGCTTCGCTGTCGCTGGGCGCGCGCCAGTCGCCGCGCGGGGAAAGCGATCCGCCCGAACCCACCTTGGGGCCGTTGGGCACGCAGGACCGCTTGTACTGGGAGGTCCTGAAAAATCGATTCAAATACACGCGCAGCCACTTTTTGATTTCCCGCAGGCGGTAGGCGTTTTGTTTTTCCGGCGGCACATCCGGCCAGGCGCCGCGGGTTTTATCCTTCCAGGCCAGCCAGGCCAGAAAGGCCACCTTGGTGGGCAGGTAGCCAAATCGGGTAATATAAAAATTGTTGAAATCCTGCAGCTCATAAGGTCCGATGGCTTCTTCCGTTTTTTGATGCGGCTGCCCTTTGTCGTCGCCCGGGATCAGCTCCGGTGAGATTTCCGTTTCCAGGACCTCCAGCAGAATGCCGGACACCTCCGGTGAAAACTGATGCGTCTGCGCCACCCAGCGGATCAGATATTGAATCAGCGTTTTCGGCACACTGGCATTGACGTTGTAGTGCGACATATGGTCGCCGATCCCGTAAGTGCTCCAGCCCAGCGCCAGTTCGCTCAAATCCCCGGTGCCGACGACCAGAGCGTTTTTCATGTTGGCCAATCGGAAAAGATGCGCCGAGCGCTGGCCCGCCTGAACATTTTCAAAGGCGATGTCATAAACTTTTTTCCCTTGCGCATAGGGATGGTCAATATCCTTGAGCATCTGGAGGCAGGCGGGTTTGATGTCCACTTCGTTGGCTTCCACGCCCAGCGCTTTCATCAGGCGCAGGGCGTTGCGGTATGTTTTGCCGGATGTGCCGAAAGCGGGCATCGTAAAGGCCTTGATTCGCGTGCGCGGCAGGCCCAGCAGATCCATGGTTCTGGCCGCTACGATCAGCGCGTGCGTGGAATCCAGCCCTCCCGATACGCCGATCACCAGATTGGGGATGCCGGAGGATTTCAATCGCTGGGCCAGGCCCTGAACCTGAATGTTGTATGCTTCGTAGCAGCGCTGATCGCGCTTGGCCGGATCGGCGGGGATGTAGGGGAATCGCGGAATGTCCCGATCCGGAAGGATGCGCCCCCGGGGGCATTCCGCTTCGAATTCGATGGTCCGAAACACCTTGATTTTTTCTTTGTGATCTTCGGCGTTGGGGCCGAACGTGGTCAGCCGCATCCGGTCTTGCGCCAGGCGGCCCAGATCGATGTCGGCTGTGATCATTTGCGCCGACGTGGAAAATCGCTCCGATTCGGAAAGCGGATTGCCGTTTTCATAAATCATCGCGTGCCCGTCCCACGCCAGGTCCGTCGTGGATTCGCCGAAACCCGCGTCCGCGTAAAGGTAGGCAGCAACGCAGCGCGCGGACTGATTGGCGATCAGTTGATGGCGGTAGTCCGATTTGCCGACCGTAATGTTGGAGGCGGACAGATTGCCGATCACCGTCGCTCCGGCCATCGCCGCGAAGCTGGAAGGCGGAACCGGCACCCAGAGATCCTCGCAGATTTCAAAAAACAACCGGAGGTTGTTGATATTGGCGGCCTGGAAAATCAGATTTGGCCCGAACGGAATGTCTTTCTGCCCCGCCAGGGATATCGTGGACGTCAAAGCTTGCGACGCCGGGGAAAATTGCCGGCCTTCGTAATATTCGCGATAATTCGGCAGATAGGATTTTACGGCGACTCCGAGAATTTTACCGCGGTAAAAAACCACCGCGCAGTTAAACAACCGGCAATCCACCTGCAGCGGCGCCCCGACCGCCCAAACCAGATTTAATGCGGAGGAGGCTTTCTTTATCGCGGCGAGGGCCCCTTCCACGCTCTTCAGCAGGGCGTCCTGGTGAAACAGGTCCTCATTGGAATAAGCGGAAATTCCCAGCTCCGGGAAGATGGCCAGCATCGCTTTCTGCCGGGCTGCTTTCCGGGCCAGTTCAATTGTTTGCCGGGTATTGAAAGAAACATCGGCGACTTTGACTTCCGGAACACAGACGGCGGCGCGGACGAATCCGTGGTTGTATAAATTGAAGAAAGCATCCCTTTTTTCGGCGGCCATGAATCTATCCTTTCTCGACATAGGCATAAGCGCTGTGGTTGTGGATGCTTTCAAAGTTTTCCGCCTCGATGCTGTACCAGGTGAAATTGTCGTCCGCGTTTAAT
>JAAZOZ010000096.1 GCA_012797505.1 Smithella sp.
TGTCCATCCACATACTGACCCGGCATCCATCAAGGAAGGAGCTGTCGTGACATCCCGATCATTTTTTACGTCCCTTTTTGAGCCGCGGGCCATCGCGTTTATCGGCGCGTCCAACAATCCCGCCAAATGGGGTTTCAACATTCTCCATCACCTCATAAGGGGCCAGTACGCAGGCCGTCTCTATCCCATCAATGCCCAGGGCGGCGCGTGGTTCGGAAGGAAAATGTTTAAAAGCCTGGCCGAGGTTTCCAAGCCTCTCGACCTGGCCGTCATTGTTGTTCCCAAGGAAAAAGTTCCGGATGCGATTCGCGAATGCAGCCGGGCGGGCATTGCCGCCGCGGTGGTGATTACAGCAGGGTTCGGCGAGACGGGACCGGAGGGGAAAATTCTGGAGCAGGAAGTCCTTCGCGTCGCGCGAAGTTGCGGTGTCCGCATCGTGGGGCCCAATACCATGGGGATCTACAGCGCCTATCCCTCGAACTTACAGGCGATCATGACCTCCACGCAATTCAAGCCGGGGGCCGTTGCCGTGGTTTCTCAGAGCGGCAACCTGGGCACCTCGATCACCGACCGGCTTGTCCGGCGGGAGATCGGTTTGAGCCGTCTGGTAAGTTCGGGCAACGAGGCGGATCTGACGGTGGAAGACTACCTGGACTACTTGGAAACCGATGAAAAAACGAAAGTCATCTGCCTTTACGTGGAAGGCGTTCGCCAGGGGCATCGGTTCATGGAGACGCTCAGGCGTATATCCAGCGTCAAACCGGTCATTCTGCTCAAGGGAGGCACCGGAGTTGTCGGCGCGGGCGCGGCCATGTCGCATACCGGCGCGCTGGCCGGAAGCTTCGCGGTCTTTCGCGCTGTCTGCCGGCAGGCCAATATTATTATGGCGGATACGATTGACGAGATGGTGGACATCACCGGTCTTTTTCTCTCGCAGCCGGAAATTGCGGGGAACCGGATCGGCATTGTCACGCAAGGCGGAGGGTTGGGGGTTCTTTCCGCCGATCTCTGTGAGGCAGTCGGTTTGGAAACGCCTCAACTTTCCGATCACATTGTTGCCATGCTCGATGCGTTTCTTCCGCCTTTCTGGAGCAGGCGCAATCCGGTGGATCTCGTCGCGCCGGGCAGGGTTTCCATGATCACGGATTCCACCGCGGCGCTTCTGGCGCACGCGGACCTGGACGCCATTGTGCTTCTGGGGATGGGGTACATGACCAGCCGCGCCACGCGCTGGCTTGCTTCTCCCGTGCTTCCGCGCGAAGCCATGGCAGGACCGGCTCAAAAAATGATCGAAGGCGAAATGGAGCTGGTGGACCTGATCGTGCGGCAGATCAGGGAATTCAACAAGCCGATTATCCCGGTGGTCGACGTGGTGGGTTTCGATGAGCCGGGCGATCTGAACATCGTCAGGCGTTTGGACGCGCAGGGGGTCATGGCTTACTCCTCGCCGGATCAGGCGATCCGGGCGCTGGCCAAAGCCCGGAAGTATTACAGCCGGAGGCAGGCCGAAAATCAGTCGATACGAAAAGGGGGAACTTAATTGAATGAAGTGTTGTATCCCCCGACATCATAGTTGACAGACGAAACGTCTCTTCATATACTCCCGCCACAAAACGGCAATCCATCATTTGCAACAGGGAGAAAACTTCATGAAAACGAATTTATACGAGTATCTGGCCGGAAACGAGTATCCGGGCCGCGGCCTGTCCATCGGGAAAACCCCGGACGGCAAAAAATCAGTGATCGCTTATTTCATCATGGGCCGGAGCACAAACAGCCGCAACCGCGTTTTCGACCCGATCGACGGGGGCATTCGCACGAAGGCGGCCGATCCTTCCAAAATGACGGACCCGCATCTGATCATTTACAATCCCGTTCTGACGCTGGACGGCACGACAATTGTGACGAACGGCGACCAGACCAACACCATCTATGATTTCCTGGCAGCCAACCGCCATCCCGGCTATAACTTTGAAGCCGCGCTGGCCACGCGCACATTTGAAGACGACAAGCCCAACTGGACGCCCCGCATTTCCGGCGTGCTGGACATGCGCTCGGGCGGCTACAAGATCAGCATTTTGAAAAGCTGCGACGGAAACGCGGACAGCGTTCAGCGCTTTACGTTTGATTATCCGGCGCCGCCGGCCGGCGAGGGCCACTTCATCAGCACCTACAAATGCAACGGCAATCCGATTCCCAGCTTCGAAGGCGAGCCGCTGCGCGTGGCCATCGACGAGGAAGATCCCAACGAGTACGCGGGCAAACTCTGGGAGGCCTTGAACGAAGACAACAAGGTGAGCCTGTTTGTCCGCGCCGTCGATCTTTCGAACGGTTCCTATGAAGACGTCATCATGAACAAATATCAGGCCGTGGAGGGATAACCCATGAATGAAATACAATTGAAATACGGATGCAACCCCAATCAGAAGCCCGCCCGAATCTTCATGGCGGACGGCGGAAGCCTGCCGGTGACGGTGCTCAACGGAAAACCGGGCTATATCAATTTTCTCGACGCACTCAACAGTTGGCAGCTCGTGAAGGAGATCAAGGAAAACACCGGCAAGGTGGCCGCGGCTTCCTTCAAGCACGTATCGCCTGCCGGCGCCGCTTTGGGTTTTCCCCTGGACGACGTGCTCGGCCGCATGTACCACATCGCGCCCGGTATGGAGCTTTCGCCGCTCGCCTGCGCTTACGCCCGGGCCCGGGGCGCCGACCGCATGAGCAGCTTCGGCGACTGGATCGCGCTGTCCGACCCGTGCGACGTTCCCACGGCAAAGATCATCAAAAATGAAGTCACCGACGGCATCATCGCGCCGGGCTACGAGCCGGATGCGCTGGAAATCCTGAAATCCAAGAAGGGCGGCAACTACAATGTCGTGTCCATCGATCCGCGCTACGTTCCCGCCGCGATCGAGCACAAGCAGGTTTACGGCATTACGTTCGAGCAGGGCCGCAACGAGCTGAAGATCGACGCGGGCATGCTGGAAAACATCGTGACCGAAAACAAGACGCTTTCCGACGCGCAGAAGCGCGACCTCGTGCTGGCGCTCATCACGCTCAAATACACGCAGTCCAACAGCGTCTGCTTCGTGCAGGACGGCCAGGTGATCGGTGTCGGCGCGGGCCAGCAGAGCCGCATCCACTGCACACGGCTGGCCGGACAGAAGGCCGACCTCTGGCAGCTTCGGCACATGCCCAAAGTGCTGGATCTGCCCTTCCGCGACGACGTCGCCAAGCCCAACCGCGACAACGCCATCGATGTTTATCTGGGGGACACCCCCGAAGACGTGATCGGCGAGGGCGTGTGGGCCGAAACCTTCACGCGCCGCCCCGAACCGCTTTCAACGCAGGAGCGGAAGGCCTGGCTCAGCAAGGTTACCGGCGTCTGTCTGGGGAGCGATGCGTTTTTCCCCTTCGGCGACAATATTGAGCGCGCGCGCCGCAGCGGCGTCACCGCCATTGTCGAACCGGGCGGCTCCATCCGCGATCAGCAGGTGATCGACACCTGCAACAAGTACGGCATCGTCATGGCGTTTTGCGGGCTCAGGCTGTTTCATCACTAGTGAAAAGAGTTATTTTAGGGTGCCTGACCGGGATGAGGCGTCGAAGGCGTCCGGGATTTAAAGACGATCACACCGAGCAAAGCAAGGGCCGTAAAGGCTGCGCCGGCCATAAATGTTGCCTGTGCGCCGACGGCGCTCCACAATAAGCCGGCGACGACACTTGCCGTTAAAAGAGCGCCGCCCGTTACCAGGTTGAAGATGCCAAAGGCCGTGCCTCTCAGCCGGACAGGAGCGTGATCGGCCACCAGCTTGGCGAATAATCCCTGTGTCAGTCCCATGTGCAATCCCCAGAGTGCCGCGCCGATGAATACCGGAAAAGGTGTTTCGGCAAAGGCCAGGAGGGTGTCCGCGGCGATCAGGACGGCAAGTCCCGCAGCCAGTATGATCCGTGGCCGCATCCGGTCGGTGAGGATTCCTGCCGGGTAGGCGGTGAGCGCATAAACGGCGTTCATGACGATCATGATGGCGGGCACAAATCCCACAGCCAGCCCGACCGACTGGGCGCGCAAGATCAGAAACGCTTCGCTGAAGCGGGCAAGCGTAAAAATTGCATTGAGTCCTAAGATCAGCCAGTAGCGGGAGGGGAGGCGTCTGGCGCCGTGAAACGAAAAAAATCGATTTTCCGTTGGGTTCGGGGTTTTTTGCCTTTCGGGTTCGTGAACACCGAGAATCAGAACCCCCAAAGCGATAAAGGCGGGGATGACGGCAATCCAGAGGACTTTTCGGATGTCATTCACAAAAAAGATCATGAGGACAACCGCCGCGAGCGGCCCCATGAACGCTCCCGCGGAATCCAGCGCCTGCCGGAGGCCGTAGGCGGCCCCCCGCTGATGGGAAGGGGTGATATCCGCTACCAGTGCGTCGCGTGGCGCACCGCGAATTCCTTTGCCGATCCGGTCGATAAACCGTGCGCTGAAAACCCAGCCGATCGTTGTTGCCAAAGGAAACAGCGGTTTTGTGATTGCGGCAAGTCCATAGCCCAGCACGGCAAGGATTTTTCGTTTCCTGATGTAGTCGCTGATGATGCCCGAAAAAACTTTTGCAATTGAAGCCGCGGCCTCGGCAATTCCTTCGATGATCCCAATGGCGATCATGGAGGCGCCTAAAGTGGTCAGCATAAAGATGGGGAGCAGACTGTGAATCAGCTCAGAAGATATATCCATGAAAAAGGATACAAATCCCAGCGCCCAGATGCCTGCCGGTAGCTTTCGCATCTTCATTCTCCTCAGCCAAACTGAAATATCGGCGACAACAGAAAAAACTTCAGTGACCGCAAGTAAATGACCGGATGAGAAAGACTTGGCGAAGTGGTTTGCATGACCTGGTGCATGGCCCCTGTCCCTATGGCATCCGTATCTTCTTCATGTGGTCGATCCGTTTTTGGATCAGGGCCAGCGTGCCGATATCTTCCCGGTAGGCGATGGGGCCTTTCACGGCCTTGACGCCTTCCTCGGCGATCCGGCGGGCGGCCTCCAGCGTGTCGGCAATGCCGACAATGCCGACGGCGCGCGACGAACTCAGGTAGAGGCCGTCTTCTTTTTGATCCACGGAGGAGTAGTACAGCCGGGCCTTGCCCGTGTCGCCCACTTCGATCCTGGCTTTGGACGATGCCGTGTCGGAATGATCGGCGGGAAGGCCGTAACCTTTCGGGACGATGTATTTGCAGACCGTGGCTTTCTTCTCAAATTCGATGTTCAGTTGATCGAGCGTCCCGTCGATGATGTGTTTGCAGACCTCCACAAAATCCGTTTTCAAAAGCGGCAGGATGTTCATGGCTTCCGGATCGCCGAAGCGCGCGTTGTACTCCAGAAGCCGCGCGCCGTTTTTCGTGGCGATGAAACCGCCGTACATCACACCCTTGTACGGGCTGCCGGTTTCTTCCCAAAGCGCCGCCGCCACCCGGCGCGTGATCTCCAGTCCTTCTTCAATGTCCGACGGCCGCAGAAACGGCATTGAATGATCCGGGAGGGAATAAGAGCCCATGCCGCCCGTGTTGGGGCCGCAATCGCCGTCAAACCGCCTTTTATGATCCTGCACCAGCGGCGTGCCGACGACGGTTTTTCCGTCGCACAGGCACTGCAGCGAAAATTCCTCTCCGTCGAATTTTTCCTCCACGATCACCGAGGCGCTGTCCTTCAGGATTTGCGCGCACAGCGCAAGCGCTTCATCCTTCGTGGCGAAGTGATCGCCCTGCACAAGGACGCCCTTGCCGCCCGTGAGCCCGTCCGGCTTGAGGACGACGGCGTCGAGGCCATTCAAAAAGTCTTTCACGCCGTCGAGCGACGGAAAAACCCGGTACCGCGGATTGCCGGGGATGCGGTATTGGTTGACCAGGTTCCGCGTGAACGATTTGGATGTTTCGAGCCGCGCCAGGCTTTTGTTCGGCCCGACGGCGGGAACGCCGATTTGCGCCAGCGCATCGACCACGCCGTTGTTCAGCGGGTCTTCCGGGCCGATTACGGCGAAGTCGATTTTATTTTCCCGGGCGAAACCGGTGATAGCCGCAAGGTCCGTATAAGACCCGATTTGAATTTTTCGGGAAAGGGACGCGATTCCGGGATTTCTGGCCTTCATCCAGGAAAGCAGGGAAGGGGCTTGTCCGGACCGCGCGATGGCTTCGGCGATTGCGTGTTCCCGCGCGCCGTTTCCAATCAGCAGGATGTTCGGCATATCCATCTCCTCAAAGGTTTCATTGCGGCGGAGTATAGGAAGGTTGCCCGTGGATGTCAACGGAATATTCGGGAAGGCCACCGTGACCCGCGGACGGCGCTTTGCCCGGAAAGGGCTGTATCTTTTTTGCGTAATCTGATACATAGAAACCATGAACCATTTCGGCGAGGTGAATTAATCCATTTTGAGTTCGGATATTATTATTCTGCTGATTCTTTTTTTGTTTTCCGGTTTCTTTTCATCGGCGGAGGCGGCCCTTCTGTCGCTTTCGGACCTTCATCTGCACAAGATGAAGTCGGACAATTATCCTTTTCTCAATTCCGTGGTGAAGCTGCTGGAGCATCCCCGTCGTCTGCTGATCACCGTGGTGACCAGCAATGAAGCCGTCAACATCAGCATTTCCATTCTGGCCGCTTCCCTGTTCATCGCGCTGTTCGGCGTAAACGGGCAGTGGATTTCCATCGTGGTGACGTCCGTCGTTCTTTTTCTGGCCGGCGAGGCCATTCCTAAAACCTTCGGCGTGACGTATCCCATGCAGATTTCGTCGGCCGTGGCGCCGCTGCTGCTTCTGATTTCCCGCCTGGAATTTCCGATCGTCGCCGCGCTGGAAAAAACGCCGGATCTGATTCTGAAGCGGCTGGACCAGCGCAGGGCGGACGGAACCGACATCCTGACGGAAGACGAGTTCAAGCATCTGATCGATGCGGGCAGCCGGGAAGGCGTGGTGGACGAATCCCAGAAAGAGCTCATCAAAACGATTTTTGAATCGGGGGACAGGCCGGTGACGGACATCATGATTCCCCGCGTGGAAATGTTTTGCCTCCCGCTGGACATGCCGGTCGCGGACATTATCCGGGAAGTGGTGGCCGGCCGCTGCGAGCGGGTGCCCGTGTACCGGGATGACCGGGATGACATTGTCGGCATTCTCTTTGCCCGCGACCTGCTCAACAGCGCTCTCGCTTCCGGACCGGGCGCCTCGATTGAGAAAAGTCTGGTCAGGCCCTATTTTGTCCCCGAGAGCAAGACGATCAACGGGCTGCTTTCCGATTTTCAGGAAAAATCGATACAGATCGCCATCGTTGTGGATGAATACGGCGGCGTGTCCGGTCTGGTAACGCTGGAGGATATTCTCGAACATCTGTTTGAGGAGGCCTACGGAGATGACGATACGGCCAACTGTGAATGCGACATGCCGGACGCCGGCACGCTTGTGGTTCCCGGCCGGATGTCGATCGAACAGGTCAACGAACTGCTGCAGGCTTCCCTGCCGTTGGAGGAATTCGACACCATCGGCGGCTTTGTCCTGCATTTGTTCGGGAAGATGCCGGAGCGGGGAGACCTGATCCATTTCGAGCGCTATACCTTCCGGGTGGAAAGCGTGGGCAGAACGCGCATCCTGAAAATCCGGATTGAAAAGGAAAAACCGGCGCGGACGGAGGAAGACGAATGAGCCTCTATCTGATGATCGCCGTCATTGTGATTTGTCTGATTCTGGAAGCCCTCTATTCCGGCGGGGAAGTCGCGCTGTTTTCTTCCGACATCAACAAAATCAAATATTACGCAAGCAAGGGATCGTCCGCCGCCCGGCAGGCGGTCAGGTTGAAGGAGCATCCCGAATGGTTTATCTCCACCGCGCTTATCGGCACCAATCTGGCGATCATTGCCGCTTCCACACTGACCACGGGGCTTTTGATCAAAACTTTCGGCGCCAAACTAGGCGAGCAAATCGCCTTCCTGATCATGCTGCCCACTCTGTTTATGATCATTATCATCCGCAGCATCTTTCAGCACTATGCGGAGGCCATGGCCATCCGGGTGGCCCATTTCATCCGTCTTTCCTCCTACATATTTTATCCGCTGGCTTACTGCGTCGCGGCGATTTCACGGGGCGCAGTGAATCTTTCTTCCGATCCGAAAATCAGACAGCGCTCCTATATTACCAAGGAAGGCTTAAAGTATATCCTGGGGGAAAAGACGGAAGGCGGCGACATTCTGACCACGGAAAAGGAAATGGTCAGCCGCGTCTTCGATTTTTCCGAGCTCACGGCGGAAAAGATCATGGTTCCCATTTCCGCGCTGACGGCCCTGCCGCAGCAGATGAAGCTCGATGAAGCGGCCCGCGTGGTCGCGGCGAAAAAATATATGCGCATTCCCGTTTATTCGGACACGGTCTACAATATCGTCGGCATCCTGCATTATTTTGATCTTCTGGACGCGCTGCTGAAGCGGCAGCGGGCGCCGGAAGCGGAAAACGACGCGACGGTGGCCGGCTGCATGCGCAAGGATGTTTTTTATGTGCCGGAGACAAAAAAGGCCGGCCCGCTGCTGATGGATATGCAGAGGAAGCGCGAGCACATGGCGGTGGTTGTCGATGAATACGGCGGCGCGGTCGGGATTGTGACGATGGAGGATATCGGGGAAGAAATTGTCGGCAGCATGGATGAACAGTACAACAAGGGGGAAAAGCTCTACAAAAAGGCGGCCCCCGGCCGGTATCTGGTGAACGGACGGATGAAGATTGAAGATTTGAACCAGATCCTGCCGACAAAGCTGCCCGAGGGTAATTATGAAACGCTCGGCGGTTTTCTGATTGCTCAGGCGGGGAGAATTCCCCTGCGCCGGGAAAGGCTGGAATTCGGCGGGACGATTTTTGTGATTGAAGACGCGGATCAGAAATCCGTTCGGGAAGTTCTGGTGATTGCTCCGCAGCCCCTGGAGGGGCAGCGGACACCCATAGGGTAGGAGTCAGGTGTTGGAAAAAGAATCGCAGTTCTGTGCGTTGATTCTGGCGGCGGGCAAGGGCACCCGCATGAAATCGGATATGGCCAAAGTTCTCCATGTTCTGGAGGGGAAGCCGCTTCTGCGCTATTCCCTGAAAGCGGCGCGCGAGGCAGGCGCGGAAAAAATCGTTGTCGTTGTCGGGCATCAGGCGGACAGGGTGAGAGAAGCGTTTCCTGATCCGGATTTGATTTTTGTGGATCAGATGCCGCAGCTGGGGACCGGACACGCCGTTTTGCAGGCCCGGGACGCTCTTAAAGATTATGGCGGTCTGACGGTTATTCTCTGCGGCGACGTGCCGCTTTTGAAGCCGGAAACCATTCGGTCGCTGATCCGTCAGCATCGGGCCGAGCAATCCTGTGTCACCGTTTTGACAACCGAGCCTCCCGGGCCGCACGCGTATGGCCGCATCGTCAAGGATGGCCGGGGCGACATCCTGAAAATTGTCGAGCACAAGGACGCAACCGAAGCGGAAAGAAGAATCCTTGAGATCAATACGGGCATTTACTGCGTCGATACGCCGTTTCTGTTTGCCGCGCTGGCCCAGGTCAAAAACGACAACCGGCAAAAGGAGTACTACCTGACGGACATCGTGGAAATTGCCCGCCGTGAAGGCAGGAAGGTTCATGCCTTCCTGACGGCGGATGATGTCGAGGTGATGGGAATCAACACGCTCGAAGAGCTGGAAAAAGCGGGGAAGTACTTGAAAAACAGGTGATGGGCAAGAGGCTATGGGTGGATGGTGAATGGTGGATAGTGTTTTTGAATGTCATGGTGACCATTCGACAGGCTCATGGTGACATTGCTTGTCGAACCATGGCGCTATTCAATGTAGTGCGGGTCTTCAGACCGGCTGTTGTGAATGATGGAGAACTTTGCATTATTACTGTTTTGTCATCGCGAGGAGCGAAGCGACGTGGCGATCTCTTCAAATTATCAAATGCTTATGAGATTGCTTCACTTCGTTCGCAATGACAGAGAAGCATTATGCAAAGGGTTCTGATGGAAATGTAGGGAACGGTCGCGACCGTTCCTGGCGGGGAACATGAGCCATAAATTAGCGATTGATGGAGAACGGTTTGATTTGTGTCCAATATAATTTCTGATCTTCAGGGCAAGGCGCTGCTCGCGCCGCTGGCCGGCGTGACGAATCTGCCGTTTCGGCTGGTTGCCCGCCGGCTTGGCTGTTCGCTGTGTTTTACCGAGATGATCAGCGCCAACGGTCTGATTCGCGAATCGGCGCAAACGCTTGAATATTTGAAAACATCCCCGGAGGACCGGCCTCTGGGTGTCCAGTTGTTCGGGGCAGACCCCCGAGTCATGGCCCGGGCCGCCGCAATGGTTGCCGGGCAAAATCCCGCTCTGATCGATATCAATATGGGCTGCCCGGTGAAAAAGGTCATTAAAACCGGTTCCGGCGCCGTGTTGATGAAAGATCCCCTGCTTGCGGGCCGCATCATAGCGAATGTTGTCCGGGCGGCAAATCTGCCGGTGACCGTCAAAATCCGTTCCGGGTGGAGCCAAGGATCCATCAATGCCGTTGAAATAGCCAAAATTGCTGAGGATTCCGGGGCTGCCGCGATCATTGTTCATGGCCGCACGGCCGATCAGGGCTTTTCCGGCTCCGCGGACTGGGACATTATCGGCCGGGTAAAAAGCGCCGTCCGCATTCCGGTGGTCGGCAACGGCGATATTCGCAAACCAGGCGACGCGCTTCGGATGCTGGCGCAAACCGGTTGCGATGCGGTGATGGTCGGGAGAGGCGCACTGGGAAATCCATGGATATTTCAGGGGATTCGTCAATTATTGGCGGGAGAAAAGGATTGTCGTCATCTCTCCTGGTCGGATCGGCAGGAGATCGTGAAACAACACTGGGAGGAAGAAGTTCGTTATTGCGGCAGGCATTTTGCCGACAGGTCTTTTCGCAAACATTTGCTCTGGTACACCAAGGGTTTGGCCGGTTCGGCCCGGCTGAGGGAAACGCTGGGAAAAATGACGGACAGCGACGCGATGCGCTCGGAAGTGGAGCGGTATTTCCGGTCGCTTGCGGCAGCGCAAGCCGAAATAATGACTTGACATCTCGGGAATGAATTGGCATAAATGAAACCAAAGAAAAAGCAGGTTCACAGGCGTATATTCTTACTGCACAAAGGATGAAAAAAACGTGGAAATCGGGAAATTTAATGAGCTTGAGGGTAAGATTAAACATATCGTCAGCGAACAGATTTTTTTGAAAAAACAGATTTCAACATTGGAGGAAGCGCTAAGGAATAAAGAATCGGAAATAGAAGGGTACAAAAGCAAAATTGTCGCACTAGATGAGGAAAGGAACCATGTACGCGCAAGGGTGGATTCATTGCTTGATTTACTTGCAGATATAAAAGTGGTCCAATAAGCTTCCAGGGCGTGGGTTTTGAAAAAGCGTTACGAAATTAAAATTTTTGGACGGGAACTTGCGGTTTTAAGTGATGCGGAAGATGAACAAGTGGCCAAGGTTGTCCGGTATGTCAACGAACGAATGGAAGATATTGTGAAATCGAGCGAAGGACTCCGGACAGTGGACGTGGCCATCCTGGCGGCTTTGAACATTTCAGAAGATTATTTAAAATTAAAGGGAGTTAATCAGGACCTGTGTGATCAGCTAACGCATCGGTCCGAAAAGTTGATTCAATTGATTGAAAACGCAAGTTAAGAGAAATTTACCCCTGCGATGTACGTGATTGTCATTTGTTTTTGAGCCAACATTTTGAACCTGGGGCCTATACTTGTTTGCGGTGAGCATGTCCGCCTTGTTCCGCTGGTCGGGGGGCAGAAAGCCTGAAACAAACAAAACCGGCGCCCACCTATAAAAAAGGTTCAAAATCGTGATCAACACGGCATAGGCGGGGGTTTTTTTATCTCCTGCTTCTCCTTTCCCCATCGCAAGCAATAAAATATTGAAAAAATCATGAATCCTTCGGCAGACTTACCATTCCCGCCGAAAGGTTTAAATATAATCCTGTTGAAATATGCGGTTTGATTTCAACAGGATAAAAGAGGAGGTTAAAACGATGCCAGACGGTATTTTGTTTGTTCTGTTTATCATCGTGGCGGTTTTCGCGGGCGCGGTTGCCGGTTATATTCTGAAACAAATCTTTACGGCAAAGAAAATCAGGGCTTCGGAGAGCCTGGCGGCCCGGATCGTGGAGGAATCCAAGAAGGAAGCCGATACGATCAAGAAAGAAGCCATTTTGCAGGCCAAGGAAAATCTGCTGAAAATGAAAGCGGATTTCGACGCGGAGACAAAAGAGATCAAAAGCGAACTGGAAGGGCTGGAACGGCGCATTCGCAGCAAAGAAGAAAACATGGACAAACGCATGGACGTCTTGTCGCAGAAAGAATCCAATATCGAGAACCGGGACAAAGCCCTGAGCCAGAAAGAACAGGCGGTAGAGGAAAAACACCGGAAACTGGATGCGCTGGTGGAAGAACAGAAAATTCAATTGGAGAAAATTGCCGGGATGACGCCGGAAGAGGCAAAAAATATTCTCATTTCGTCGATGGAAGCGGAAGCCAGGCGCGACGCGGCGGTGCTGGTCCGCAAAGCGGAAGAAGAAGCCAAACTGACCGCGGATCGGAAAGCTCGTGAAATTATAGCCTATTCCATTCAAAGATATGCCGGGGATTACGTGGCGGAACGTACCGTGTCCGTGGTCAACCTGCCCAGTGAAGAAATGAAAGGCCGCATCATCGGGCGTGAAGGCCGCAACATCCGGGCGATTGAAGCGGCCACCGGCATTGACCTGATCGTCGATGACACACCCGAGGCGGTGGTTCTTTCCAGTTTTGACCCCATCCGGCGTGAGGTGGCCCGCATTTCGCTGGAACGCCTGATTCAGGACGGAAGAATTCATCCCGGCCGGATCGAAGACATCGTGAAAAAGGTGGAAAAGGAAGTGGAGCAGATCATTCGGGAGACGGGTGAAAAAGCATCGTTTGACTGCGGCGTTCATGACATCCATCCGGAAATCATCAACATGCTGGGCGCGCTGAAATACCGCACCAGCTACTCGCAGAATGTTCTGCAGCATTCCATCGACGTGGCCTACCTGACGGGGCTCATGGCCGCCGAGCTCAAAATGAATATCAAGGAGGCCAAGCGGGCGGGGCTTTTGCACGACATCGGCAAGGCGGTGGATCACAAGATCGAAGGCACGCACGCGGCCATCGGCGCTGATTTTGCCAAGCGGTTCGGGGAGAATCCCCGCATTGTCCAGGCCATTGCCACGCACCATGACGACGGGCGCAACAATACGCTGCTGGGGGTTCTGGTCCAGGCGGCCGATACGCTCTCCGCGGCGCGGCCCGGCGCGCGCCGGGAAATGCTGGAAACCTACGTCCAGCGCCTGGAGGAGCTGGAGAAGATCGCCCATTCCTTTACCGGCGTGGATAAATGTTTTGCGATTCAGGCGGGACGGGAAATCCGCATCATGGTGGAAAACGAAAAAATTTCGGACAACGACGCTGTCATGCTGTGCAATGACATCGTGAAGAAAATTGAAAACGAGCTGACCTATCCGGGGCAGATCAAGGTTACGGTCATCCGGGAAACCCGCGTGTCCAATTTTGCCAAGTAGGCTCGTCGGAAATTGAGTTCCGCTTAAGCGGGACGAGCGTTCATTCTCCGCAAATTGCTGCGATATAATGACGTTTATTTCATACCTCGACAACTTGCTGCGAGGTGGTTGATTAAAAAATGAAAATTCTTTTTATTGGGGATATTGTCGGCAAGCCCGGACGCCGGGCGGTTCGGGAGCTGTTGCCCTCCGTGGTCAACGCGCATGCCGTGGATCTGGTGATCGCCAACTGTGAAAACGCCGCGGCCGGCTTCGGCATTACCCGGGAGGTTGTCGAGGAACTGTACGCCCTGCACATAGACGTGCTGACGTCCGGCAATCACGTCTGGGATAAAAAGGAAGCCGTGGAATTCATCGGCGATTACGAAACGCTGATCCGGCCGGCCAATTATCCGGATTCGGCCCCGGGGATGGGATCGGTGCTGATGCCGACGGCCGCGGGCGATTTTGTCGGCGTGGTCAATCTGGCCGGAAGAATTTTCATGCAGCCATTGGATTGCCCGTTTATGGCCGCCAGGGAGCAGATTGCCCGGCTGAAAGCCAGAACCAATGTCATCATCGTAGATATGCACGCGGAAGCGACCTCCGAGAAAAAAGCCCTGGGCTGGTATCTCGACGGCGAAGTCTCCGCGGTCCTGGGCACCCACACCCACGTGCAGACGGCGGACGACGAAATTCTGCCGGGGGGCACCGCCTACATCTCGGATGCCGGCATGACCGGTCCCTTTGATTCCGTGATCGGCATTCAGAAAGAAACCATTATCAGGAAATTTTTGAATCAGTTGCCCGCTAAATTTGACGTGGCCAAAGGCGACATCCGCCTGCAGGGCGTTGTGCTGGACATTGACGGGCAAAGCGGCCGGGCCAGGGCCATTGAGAGAATCAGCGTTCCATTACATCCATAAACGGAGGCGGGGGATGAAAAGCGCATATGAGGTCTTACAGGAAAGAGGCTTTGTCGAACAGGTCACGGACGAGGCCCTGATTGCCGATCTTTTTGCCAAAGGTCCCGTTACCTGTTATATCGGCTTCGATCCCACGGCCGCCAGTCTGCATATCGGCAGCCTGGTGCCCATCATGGCGCTGGCCCATATGCAGCGGTGCGGCCATCGCCCCATCGCGCTGGTCGGCGGCGGCACGGGCCTCATCGGCGACCCCAGCGGCAAGACGGAAATGCGCCAGGTGCTGACCCGCGAGCAGATCGACCAAAACGCCTTGTCCATCGGGAAGCAGCTTTCGCGGTACATCGATTTTTCCGACGGCCGAGCCCTGCTGCTCAACAACGCCGATTGGCTCACGAAGATCAACTACATCGAATTTCTGCGCGACATCGGACGCCATTTCAGCGTCAACCGGATGCTGGCGGCGGAAAGCTATAAAATCCGGCTGGAGAAGGGGCTGAATTTTATTGAGTTCAACTACATGCTTCTCCAGGGATACGACTTCCTCTACCTTTTTCAGCACCACGGCTGCGCGCTGCAGATGGGCGGCAACGACCAGTGGGGGAACATGCTGGCCGGCACCGAACTCATCCGCAAAGTTGAAGCCAAAGACGCGCAGGCCGTCACCTTTCCCCTCATCACTACTTCGACCGGCCACAAGATGGGCAAAACGGAAAAAGGCACCGTCTGGCTGGACGGCGCGCTGACCGCGCCTTACGAATATTATCAATACTGGGTCAACTGCGACGACGCCGACGTGGAGCGGTTTCTCAAGCTTTTTACCTTCCTGCCGCTTTCGGACATCGCCGTCGTGAAAACGCTGGCGGACGCGCGGCTCAATATGGCCAAGGCCGTGCTGGCGTACGAAGCCACCAAAGTTACGCACGGGGCCGAGGCGGCGCGCGCGGCGTGGCGCGCATCCATGGAGGCTTTTCATGCCCGGCCGGTGGAAGCGGATTTGTTTCCGGGAAGCGACATTCCGCGCGAAGCCCCGCAGGCCGACACCTCCGCCATCCCGCGTTATGCCATAACCGCTGAAGATCTTGCCGCAGGTCTTTTGATTTCCTCTTTGTGCGCGAAAGCCGGGCTGACGCAGTCCATGTCGGAGGCCAAGCGTCTGATCGGGCAGGGCGGGATCTATGTCGGAGAGCGCCAGGTGAAATCTCCGGATGAAAAGTTGTCGCCTGACGACTTTGGCGGCGGCCGAGAACTGCGCATCCGCAAAGGCAAGAAGAAGTATCTGATGGTGGAAATAGGGGATTAGGCTGATCCCCATTGCGGGGGACGCGCGACCGAAGGCTGAAGGCTGAAGAATAGAGGCGAAAGGCTGGAGGCCATAGGTCTAAGTGGAGTCCCCGCTCCTTCCTTTGTGGCGATGATTAGACCGATCTCCCTGCGGGAGCCTGCGACTTAATCATCATGATTTTCTGAATCAATGGATTGTAAAAGAATAATTCTATGTTAAAATGCATCGCAAAAGGATGCTCATGGAATTTAAGACCGTTTTGGAAAAACTTCTGACAAATTTCGAAAGACTGAACATTCGCTACGCGCTGATGGGCGGTTTTGCGCTGGGATTATGGGGGTACGGACGCGCAACGGCTGATGTTGATTTTTTGGCGCATCGCGATGATATGGATAAAGTCGATGCCGTCATGAAGAGTCTGGGCTACGAATGCCTGTATAAAAGCGACAATGTTTCTCAATATCTGTCTGACCTGAAAATATTCGGCGAAGTTGATTTTATTCACGCCTTCAGAGCGACAAGTCTTGCGATGTTGGAGACCGCCGAAGAAAAAATGGTTTTTAACGGTGATTTGAAAATTCGTGTATTGAAACCCGAGAGTCTGATTGCTTTTAAATTACAGGCGGTAAAAAACAATCCTTCAAGGACATCCGTCGATTTGCAGGATATTAAAAAGCTGGCTGAAATCAACAAACGGGACATGGATTGCGGTCTTATCGATCGCTACGCCGAATTGCTGAATATGGAAGAGGTGTGGCATGAGATCAAAAAAGAGGTGTTTCCATGAACCCGGCTCCCGGCGGTGAAGATATGCTCGACCAAACGATTACGGAAGATATCAAAGCCATGGAGAGTCGGCGGCATAATCCGTTTATGAAAAACGGCAAAGCGGACGTTGATGCCTATATCCGGTTCGTTTGCGGCTTCAACGAATTCATCAACCACGATCCAAAGCCATTTTCCCAAATGATGGATCGGGACATGATTCTATAATCCCAGGTTTCAAACCTTTATCCCCCATGCAACCTGATTTCGCCATATGATTCCGAAGGAGACTTCTAATGCTCAAGGAAGGGCAGGGGTTTTTCCATCCGGTACACCAGCGCCTGGCAGGCCGCCAGAAGATTTCCCGATTCGTCCGTGGCCCGGATATCGTAGGCGGCGGTTCGTTTTGTTTTATTGATTTCCCGGGCTTCGGCGTTCACGAGCGATCCTTTTGGGGGTGAGGCCAGATACTGGATGCTCATACTGAGGGCGACGGCCATCGTGCCGTGCGAGTTGGAGGCTGCTTCAAAAGCCGCGTCCATCAGCGAGAAAATCGCGCCGCCGTGCGCCATGCCGAACATGTTTTCCATGTCGGACGTAAAGCGCATTTCCACCCGGGCGTGGCCTTCTTTCAAATCAACCAGCGTGATGCCGAATTTCCTGCCGAAAGGCTCCTGCTCCATCCGTTGAAAGATTGCTTTTCTGATTTTTTCATCCATTCCTGATCTCCAGGGGGCATTTTCCGGATCGGCCGGTTTTGCTGTTTCCTTTAACAGGTTGGCGGGCAAAGAGCAACCCCGCCGCCTTGAAAGTCAACGTCCGGGAGCTTGAAATGAGATTTTCCGGCGGGTCCCGCCGCGTTCGTCCGTCTCCGTCAAAGAAAACGCCCGGTTTGAGGCCGGGCGCTTTTTGCTTTGGATGCTTTCTCGCGTGGACTACAGAATTCTGACGCCGATAATCCCGTTGACGGCCTCAAATTTCTTGACCAGTTCGGCTGCGTTGATGTCGCCCTCCACATCGATAATATTATAGGCGATATTGCCCCGGCTCTTATTGATCATATCGGCAATGTTGAGCTTGTTGTCGGCCAGCAGGTGCGTGATCTTTTCGATCATGCCGGGCTCATTCTTGTTGGAAACCGTGATGCGGGTTTTGTCGGACCGGTCGAGGATGCATTCCGGAAAGTTGACCGAGTTCTTGATGTTTCCGTTTTCCAGGAAATCCATGATCTGCATGGTGGCCATAATGGCGCAGTTTTCTTCGGATTCCTCAGTGGACGCGCCCAGATGCGGGATGGCGATGACCTTGTCCGTCTTGATAATCTCTTCATCCGGGAAATCCGTCACGTAGCGGCTCACGATCCCGTCGGCAATGGCCTTTTTCAGGGCTGCGGTTTCCACAAGCCCGCCTCTGGCGAAGTTCAGTAAAACGACGCCTTTTTTCATGATGGCAAACTTGTCGGCGTTGATGAAGCCCTTGGTGTCCTTGTTCTGGGGAACGTGCAGCGTGATGTAGTCGGATTCAGCAAGCAGTCGATCCAGGCTCGGCGCCTTCTTGATGTTGCGGGACAGCTTCCAGGCCGCCTCGATGGACAAAAACGGGTCGTAGCCCATGACGTCCATGCCCAGAGCCTCGGCCGTGTTGGCGATCATGGTGCCGATGGCGCCCAGACCCACCACGCCGAGTTTTTTGCCCAGGATTTCGGTTCCGACAAACTGGGCTTTTCCTTTTTCGATCAGGTCGGGCACCTTGTCGCCTTCACCCACCAGCCCTTTGGCCCAGATCAGGCCTTCCGCCACGTTGCGCGCCGCAAGCAGCATGCCCAAAACGACCAGTTCCTTCACGCCGTTGGCGTTGGCGCCGGGGGTGTTGAACACCACGATGCCTTTCTCGGAGCATTTATCGATGGGAATATTGTTAACGCCTGCCCCGGCGCGGGCAATGGCCTTGAGACTGGACGGCAGCGTCATCTCTTTCATTTCCTTGCTGCGGACGAGAATGCCGTCCGGATCGGGAATATCCGTGCGGTATTCATACTTGTCGGTGAAAAGGCTCAACCCCTTTTCCGAAATTTTATTCAACAGATCGATCCGGTACATAAATGCCTCCTACACTTTTGTTTTTTGGTGGGCCGTGCGGGGATTGAACCCGCGGCCAACGGATTAAAAGTCCGCTGCTCTACCGCTGAGCTAACGGCCCACATCAGAAACATATTGAAAAGAACAAGGGTGTCTAGCAACTCATTGGGGGCCTGTCAAGAAGAAACTGGACGTTTTCAATTTTCAAAAGGATTTTCCAGTTGAATGGTTTCGTCGCGGCCCGCGCCTACGGAAACCAGAGCGATGCCGGCGCCGGATAATTCTTTCAGGCGCTGGATGTATTTCCGAGCGTTTACGGGGAGTTCGCTGATGTTCTGCGCGCTTGCGATGTTTTCCGTCCAGCCGTCGAATTCCTCGTACACCGGTTCGCAGGTTGAAAAGCGTTTCAGGCTGGCGGGGACCGCTTCGCGGCATTCGCCCCCGGCGGTTTTATAACCGACGCAGATTTTGATTTTGGGAAGCCCCGTCAAAACATCCAGTTTGGTAATGGCCAGCGTGGAAATGCCGGAGACCCGGACGGCCTGGCGCACCAGAACCATGTCCAGCCAGCCGCACCGCCTTTTGCGGCCGGTGGTCGCGCCGAATTCCTGACCGATTTTCTGCAGATGATCTCCGATTGCGTCTTTCAGCTCCGTCGGGAAAGGTCCTTCTCCCACCCGCGTCGTATAGGCTTTGCAGATTCCCACCACCTTCGAAATGGCGCCGGGGCCGACGCCGCTTCCGCAGGCGGCGTTTCCGGAAACGGTGTTGGAAGAGGTGACGTAGGGATACGTGCCGTGATCGACATCCAGATGACATCCCTGGGCGCCTTCAAACAGGATCTTTTTCCCCTTTTGAATTTCTCCGGCCAGAATCAGGGACGTATCGGCGACATACGGCCTGATTTTTTCCGCGTACGCCAGGTACTCATCCGCGACGGCCTGGGGATCCAGCGGCGCCACGCCGAAAAAATTCTTGAACAGGTAGTTTTTTTCTTCCAGGCTGTGGCGCACTTTTTCCAGGAGCAGCCCGGGTTCATAGAGGTCGCCCACGCGGATGCCCGTGCGGGCAACCTTGTCTTCGTATGCCGGGCCGATGCCGCGGCCGGTGGTTCCGATTTTCTTGCCGGTATTGCGGGCCTCGCGCGCCTGATCCAGGCTGCGGTGATAGGGCATGATGACGTGCGTCTTTTCGCTGACGTAGAGCTTGGTGGAAGAGGGGAATAGCCCTCCCTCGTTCAATTCCTTCAGCTCCTGAAGGAAAACCTTCGGATCGAAGACCACCCCGTTGCCGATGATGCAGATTTTATGATCGTGCAGAATGCCGGAGGGAATCAGGTGGAGAATGGTGGTCCTGCCTTTCACCACGAGGGTATGCCCGGCGTTGTTGCCGCCTTGGAACCGGGCGACCACATCCGCTTTGAGCGTATAGAGATCGACAATCTTTCCTTTTCCTTCATCCCCCCACTGGGCGCCGACAACTGCAACATTGGCCATGAGATTTTTTCTTTCCTACATCTTGATCGGTGTGATGGAAACGACATGCGGCAATTTCCGCAGTTTGTCCAGAATGTCCGGCCCGACCGGGGAATCCGTGTTCAGGACGACCAGCGCTTTTTTCGACTGCGCATCCCGGCTCAGATGCAGACGGGCAATATTGACGTTATGACTGCCCAGCGTGGTTCCCAGGTTGCCGATGACGCCCGGCACGTCTTTGTTGGAGACCGCCAGCAGGTAACCCTCCGGGGCGATTTCCACGGAAAATTCATTGATCCGGACGATTCTCGGATCGTTTTGGCCGAAAACCGCGCCCGACGTCCGGCTGGTTTCCTTGGAGGTCCGGACGGTCAGGGCAATCAGGTTCGTATAGTCTTTGGTTTCCGAACTTTTCACTTCAATGATCCGAATGCCTCTTTCTTTGGCGAGGACCGGCGCGTTGATGTAATTGACGGTTTCGGTCAGAATCTGGTCCAGAAGCCCCTTGATCAGAGACACGGTGATCGGGGCGACATTATGGTTGAGGATTTCCCCGCTGTATTCCAGCGAAACTTCCTGAATAGCGCCCGTCAGAAGCTGGGCCTGAAAGGCGCCCAGCTTCTCCGCCAGATCCAGGTAGGGACGAATTCCGGCCATCACGTCCGCGCTCACCGACGGGAAATTGACCGCACCCTTGATTTCACCGGTGGTGAAGTAGGCGGCGATCTGGTGGGCGATGGCGATGGCCACGTTGGTCTGCGCTTCATCGGTGGATGCACCCAGATGCGGTGTGCAGATTACATTGTCCAGACCGACCAGCTCCATGTTTTTGGTCGGCTCTTCTTCGAATACGTCAATGGCGGCGCCGGCGACCTGGCCGGCTTTCAAAGCGCGGCAGAGCGCTTTTTCGTTGACGATGCCGCCGCGGGCGCAGTGAATCAGAAACACGCCCTTTTTCATTTTTGCAAGCGCCGATTCGTTGATCAGATTCCGCGTTTCTTTGGAGAGCGGGCAGTGCACGGAGATGAAGTCGGAATTGGTGAACAGTTCGTCCAGGTTCACCATGTTCACGCCCATCTGTTGCGCGACTTCCGGAGAAATAAACGGATCATGGGCGATGACGTTCATCTTCAGGCCGATGGCGCGGTCGGCCACCACGGCGCCGACTCTGCCCAGGCCGATGACGCCCAGGGTTTTATTGCAGTATTCATTGCCCATGAATCTGCTTTTTTCCCAGCGGCCCGCTTTCATCGAGGCGGTGGCCTGTGGAATCCTGCGCGCGAGCGCAAGCATCATGGCGATGGCGTGCTCGGCGGTGGTGACGGTGTTGCCGCCGGGCGTGTTCATCACAACGATGCCGCGTTTGCTGGCTGCGGGGATGTCGATGTTATCCACCCCTGCGCCGGCGCGGCCGATGGCGGAAAGCTTTGCAGCCGCCTCGATGATTTCGGCCGTGACTTTGGTTGATGAACGAACGATCAGGGCGTCGTAGTCTTTGATGACCGCCTTTAACTCATCGGGCTTCATGCCGGTCTTGACATCCACCTTGATGCCCGGCGTGTTGCCCAGAATGGCCGCGACTTCAGGCGCCATGGAATCGCTGACTAATACTCGTTTCATAGCGTTTCCCGCAGGAGCCTTCCGCTACAGGCTCTTGACTTTTTCGTTGAAAACTTTTTCCAGTTCAGCAAGTGCGATTTTGAGATCCGCTTCTTCAATGGTCGGGCCGCACCAGAAACGATAGCCGGCGGGCGCGTCTTTGTAAGAGTTGATGTCGTGCGCAATGTTTTTCTTGCTCAGGTCCGAAGCGATGCTCTTTAAGAACTTGCTTTTGGCGTCTGCGTCCATCGCGGCCACTTTGGGATGCGTGACGGACAGGCACACGGAGGTGTTGGAGCGGGTTTTCGAATCCGTTGCCAAAAATTCGATCCAGTCGGTTTTGGCGACCCAGTCTTCAACGACTTTCAGGTTGGCTTTGCTCTTTTTGATCAGGCCGTCGATGCCGAAGGTGCCGGCCCATTCCAGAGCGTCGATATAGTCTTCCACGCAGAGCATGGAGGGGGTATTGATGACATCGCCTTCGAAGATCGCCTTGTTGATCTTGTCGCCTTTTTTCAGACGGAAGATTTTCGGCATGGGCCAGGGCGGTGTGTAGGATTCCAGACGGGCAACTGCCCTGGGGCTCAGAATCATCATGCCGTGCGCCGCCTCACCGCCCAGGCATTTCTGCCACGAATACGTCAAAACGTCGATCTTGCTCCAATCCACCTCGTTGGCAAAGGTGTAACTGGTGGCGTCGCAAAGCGACAGGCCTTCACGGTCGGCGGGAATCCAGTTCCAGTCGGGAATGCGAACACCGCTGGTGGTGCCGTTGGCGACGAAAACCACATCACTCTTCCAATCGACTTTGGACAGGTCGGGGATTTTGCCGTAGTCGGCTTTGAGAATCGTGGGGTTCAATTTGAGCTGTTTATTGACATCCGTGGCCCAGCCTTCGGAGAAGCTTTCCCAGACTAAAACCGTAACCGGCCTGGGACCGAGAAGCGACCACATGGCGCACTCAAAAGCGCCCGTATCGGAAGCCGGCAGAATGCCCACGAGGTAATCTGACGGAATGTTTAATACTTTGCGGGTATCGTTCATCGCTTTAACGATTCTTTCTTTTCCCAGTGCGGAACGGTGGGAGCGGCCGACCGGCGCGCTCTTCAGCGCGTCGATATTCCACGCTGGCCTCTTGCTGCAGGGACCGGAACTAAAGTTTGGGTTTAACATGGGTAACCATCCTTAAAATAAATTTTCTTAATGCTGGCATGTTCATACCAGCATTAAGCGCTTTTCTCAAGAAATTTAAACCGTAATAGACCTCCCGTGACTCATGGTCGAAGCGGCTGCGGCTGAAACTTTCGAGGCGTCAGTAAAATAACAATTTTTGACTTAAGTCAAATACAATGTTGTTCAGGTGTGCTATAAAGACACAAAATAGGATGTCTGGCTTCAGAGGCATTAAAAAAGAAGGGGGAAAAAATGACTGAAAATCTGGCCAAAATCGCGGATCTCACTGGCGCTTTTCGTCTTTTGGAGCTGGTTGACTATCAGGGGCGCTCCGTGGTCAGCCGGGAAATTATCCGCAAACCTTTCGGAACCATGACGGTTTTTGCATTCGATGCCGGCGAGGGATTAAGCGAGCACACGGCGCCTTTTGACGCGCTGGTCTATCTGCTGGAAGGCAAAGCGGAAATTACCATTGGAGGAAAGCCTCACGCGGTCGGGGAGGGGGAGATGATCCTTATGCCGGCGCACAAGCCGCATGCGCTTAAGGCCGTTACCCGTTTCAAGATGCTGCTGGTCATGATTAAATAAAAAAACAGGAGGTGTTTTATGAAATTCGAGATTACACCGGGTGTGGATTGGGTAGGGAAGATTGACTGGGAGCTGCGCAAGTTTCACGGAGAGGAATACTCGACGCATCGCGGCTCGTCGTACAACGCATATCTGGTGAGAGATGAAAAGACCGCTCTCATTGACACGGTCTGGTCGCCTTTCGCAAAAGAATTCGTGGACAATCTTGCCAAAGAAATCGACCTCAACAAAATCGACTACGTGATTGCCAACCACGCGGAAATGGACCACTCCGGCGCCCTGCCGCTCCTGATGCACCGGATTCCCGGTAAGCCCGTGTACTGCACAGCCAACGGACTGAAATCCCTCAAGGGCCACTATCACAAGGACTGGAACTTCCAGGTGGTGAAAACCGGCGACAAGCTCAGCCTGGGCGGAAAGGAACTGATTTTCGTCGAAGCCATGATGCTGCACTGGCCGGATTCCATGATGGAGTACCTCACCGGCGACGCGATCCTGTTTTCCAACGACGCCTTCGGCCAGCATATTGCCACCGAGCACATGTTTAACGATCTGGTCGAACCCTCCGAACTTTTTGAAGAAGCGACCAAGTATTACGCCAACATTCTCACGCCGTTTTCGCCGCTGGTGACGAAGAAGATCAACGAAGTGGTGGGGCTCAATCTGCCGGTGAACTTCATCTGTCCCAGCCACGGCGTCATCTGGCGCGACAATCCGCTGCAGATCGCGCGGAAATACCTGCAATGGGCGGCGGACTATCAGGAAAACCAGATCTCGATCATTTACGACACGATGTGGGACGGAACGAGAATGCTGGCCGAGCACATCGCCCGCGGAATCAAACAGGCCGACGACAAGGTGACAGTGAAGCTTTTCAATATCTCCCGCCGTGACATCAATGACGTGGTGACCGAGGTCTTTAAGTCCAAGGCGATTCTTCTGGGATCGCCCACAATCAACAAAGGCATTCTCAACGCCATGTCGGCGCTCATCGAAATGATTGCGGGGCTCAAATTCAAGAAAAAGAAGGCAACGGCCTTCGGCTGCTACGGCTGGAGCGGCGAGAGCGTGCAGATTTTAAACGATCATTTGTCCAAAGCCGGCTTTGATGTGATCGGCGACGGCTTCAAAGCCATGTGGCAGCCGGGAGAGGACGTGCTCGCGCAGGCACTGGCGTTTGGAAAGGATTTTGCGGGGAAAGCATAATCGTTTACGGACTGGAATCAAAAAAGGGTGGAAGCCGTGTCGCGTTCCACCCTTTTTTAGTGAATCATTTGGGTTGCCGGACGCTTATTTGATGCAGACCCGGCGGACCTGGTTGAAATCCGTAATGCCCTGCAGCACTTTCTGGATTCCGTCCTGAAGCAGCGTGGTCATCCCCTCGGCCATGGATTTGGCGCGGATGACCTCAACCGTTTCATGCTTTTGCACCAGTTTCTTGATGGCGTCGGTGGCCACGATCAGTTCATGAATGCCCATTCGGCCCTTGTAGCCGGTTTTGTCGCAGGCGTCGCATCCTTTGGCGCGATACAGCTTGAAATCATCCGTGTAGGAAACGCCCAGTTTGGCGAAGTCTTCGCGGCCATAACTTTCCACGATTTCCTCGAATTCCTCCTCGGTGGCGTGATACTGTTCTTTGCAGTTCTTGCACAGCGTGCGCACCAGGCGCTGGGCGAGAATGCCCAACAGGGCGTCCGCGAAGTTCAGCGGGTCGATGCCCATATCCAGGAGCCGGACGATGGTTTCCGGGGCGCTGTTGGTGTGCAGGGTGCTGAAGACCAGATGGCCGGTCAGCGAGGCTTCAACGCCTGTCTTGGCCGTTTCAAAATCGCGCATTTCACCCACCATGATCACATCCGGGTCGGCGCGCAGAAACGCCCGCATGGCGGCCGCGAAGTCGAAGCCGATTTTGGGCTGCACCTGAACCTGGCGAAGCCCGTATTGCGTGATTTCCACCGGGTCTTCAGCGGTCCAGATTTTCCGGTCCGGCCGGTTGATGACGTGGAGCGCCGCGTGAAGCGTGGTGGTTTTGCCGGAGCCCGTCGGCCCGACGACCAGGATCATGCCGTAGGGTTTGTTGATGATATCGATCATGCCGTCATAATTGCGCTTCAGCAGCCCCATGGATTCCAGCGGCAGGAGCGTGTCGCTCTTGGCCAGCAGGCGCATGACAATGTCTTCCACGCCGCCCTGCGTGGGGATGGTGGCGACGCGCAGCTCCAGCTCGTCGCCGGAAGGGCGCCGGAACTTGATTTTGCCGTCCTGAGGCTTTCTTTTTTCCGTAATATCCAGATTGGACATGATCTTGACGCGCGAGATGATCGCAGACCGGTAGCTGAAGGGGACGGTCTGGTAAATCGTGCAGTCGCCGTCAATGCGGTACCGGATTTCCACATTTTTCTTGCCGACGTTGGGTTCGATGTGAATGTCGGACGCCCGGCGGGAGGAAGCGTCGTTGATAATCTTGTTGACGAGTTGCATGATCACGCTGTCGGTTTCCGCGACGACGTCCACGCCCTCTTCTTCTTCGGCGCCTCCGCCTTCTTCATCCATCTTGCCCAGGATTTCCGTGAAGGAATGTTCGTCTTCGCCGGAGCTGAAGAAAAGGTTGATGAATTTTAAGATATCCTCCGGCAGCGCGACGTCATACTTCACCTTCTTGGTTTTCAGAAGATTTTCGATGGCGTCTCTTTTAATGATGTTGTTCGGATCATCGACAATCACGTGGATGTTGCCGTCGATTTTTTCCAGCGGCACCCACAGCTCCCGCTGGAGGTAGTCTTTTTTCAGGTTGGCAATCAAGTCGCCGGGGATGATGATTTTTTCGTTGTAATGAATAAACCGGCAGCGGTAAAACTCTTCAAAGGAGTGGCCGATGTCGTCTTTGGAGATTTTGTATTTGTTCATCAGATACCGCTCGACGGATTCTTTCTGCTCCCTCGCTTCTCCCCAGGCGGCTTCCAGCTCGTCTTCCTTGAGCAGGTTGCGGGTCAGCAGAAAATCGAAACGTGTCTTGCGGCGGCGCTGGAAGCGCTGCTGATTGTAGAAGGCAACGCCCAAAACCTCCACGATTTCCATCACCAGACCGATGTCTTCCTCGGTGAATTTGCTGTCTCCCCGTTTTTTGTTGAGGATTTGAATGACGCCCATGAGCTGATCTTTATAAAAAATCGGGGCGGCCAGAATCTGCTTGGTCTTGAAACCGGACTTTTTGTCCCAGCTGGCGTCAAAGGTCAGTTCGGGATCGATGGCCTTGAGCTCCGCCAGGTTGTATGCGTTCGCGATGTTGACGATATTGAAGGTGTTGGCCACGTATCCGGCGATGCTGTGATTGTTGATCGGAACGCGGATCTCTTTGAGCTGGGCCCCTGCCAGAAACATGGAATAGATTTCATTGTGCGGTTTATCGACGACATAGAGCGTGATGGAGTAGGCGTCAAACAGATTCAGGATGCCGTCCTTCAGATCGATCAGGATTTGGGCAATATTCTGCGCGGCATGAATGCGGTTGGTGATGTCCTGAAGTTTTTTCTGTAAGCGCAGCCTTTCTTCCAGACTCACTTCTATGGGGGGCTTCGTCTTCATGATCATCCGGTTATCTCTCCATTTTCGTTTTTCTCATAAAAACCGCGCACATCCTAGCAAGCCCTGCAGGGAATGTCAATCAAACGAATTATATCCAATGCGCCGGAAAAGGCTGCGGCGCGGCGCGGCGCGGTTTAGCCGGCGGTGACGATTTTCGAGAAATCGGCGATTTGATGGAACAGCGCCGAGATGTCCGCCAGCAGGGACAGGCGGTTGAATCGGATTTTTTCGTCTTTGTCCATGACCATGACGGAATCGAAAAAAGCGTCCACGGGGGAGCGCAGGGCGGCCAGTTTGTTCAGCGCCGCGGTGAAATCTTTCTCAGCGATGCCTTTTTCCACGCGCGTGCCGATGTTTTCAAAATTCGCGAACAACTTGATCTCCGCTTCCTGGGAAAGCAGGTTAACGTCAACGGAACCGCCGTGGAAATCCTTCAGGATGTTGTCGATCCGCTTGAAAGCGATAGAGAGCGGCTCGAACTCCGGATTGGCGCGGAAGGCCTGCAGCGCCTGAATCTTTTCGATCACCAAAACGAGCCGGTCGATGTCCGCGGCCAGAACTGCGTCCACCGTATCGTAGGCGTAGCCCTGGCTGATCAACTGATTCTGCAGACGCCCCCGGAAGAATTCCAGGACGTCCTTTTTGACGTCTTCAGCCGGTTTCCTCAAAACATCCTTCAGGGACGCCAGGCATTCGTCGATCAGAAAATTCAGGCTCAAGTCGTAGCGGCGCGACAGGATGATGTTGATGACGCCAAGCGCCTGCCGCCGGAGGGCATAGGGATCGGCCGTGCCGGAAGGCGGCATGCCCACGGCAAAGAAGCCGACGATGGTGTCCATCTTATCGGCGATGCCGACGATCGCGCCTTCATCCGTGCCAGGCAGATCGCCTCCGGCGACAATCGGCAGGTAATGCTCATAAATGGCATCGGCGATTTCCTGTTTTTCCCCGGCCAGGAGCGCGTATTCCCGCCCCATGATGCCCTGGAGTTCGGAAAATTCGCCCACCATGAGCGATTCCAGATCGGCCTTGGCCAGAAGGGCGGCGCGGTCCACGTTTTTCTTGACTGCGGGCTTTACCTTGGCGGCAATTTTGACCGCCAGCTTGCGGAAGCGCATCACCTTCTTATGGGAGGTTCCCAGCAGCGTGTGGAAGACGACTTTCTTGAGCGATTCTACCCGGTCTTCCAGCGGGACTTTTTTATCCTCTTCAAAGAAAAACGAAGCGTCGGCCAGACGGGCCTGCAGCACACGTTCGTTGCCCCGGGCGACCACTTCCAGATCCCGGGCGCGCGTGTTGCTGACGGCGACGAAATAGGGCAGAAGCTTTCCGGCGTCGTCCACGATGGGGAAATACTTCTGGTGCGAGATCATGGTTGTGGTCAGCACGTCCTTGGGGATCTGCAGGTAATGGGGGTCGAAGCCGCCGCGAACGATCACGGGATATTCCACGATAAACGTGATGGTTTCGAGCAGGTCTTCCGTATAGAAAAGCTTTCCCCCGACATCGGCGGCCGATTTTTGCGCTTCTTCGAGGATCAGTTTTTTCCGCAGGGCGGGATCGGCGATCACGAAACGCTCTTGGGCTTTGGCGAGGTAATCTTCATACCCCTCAACGGCAAAGGCCTCCGGGCTCATAAAGCGGTGGCCTCGCGAGGTGTTGCCGCTTTCAATATCTTCCACCTTGAGCGGCACGACCTTGCCGCCATAAAGCGCCAGCAGCCAGTGGATCGGCCGGGCAAAGCGCAGATCGTAGGCGGCCCAGCGCATGGATTTGCGAAACGGAATCGCCAGAAGAAAGCTTTTGAGGAGGTCCGGCAGCAGGTCGGCGGTCGGCTGTCCGGCAATCGTCTTGCGCGCACACAGATATTCGCCCTTGTCGGTCGTGACCGTTTCGAGCTGCGAGACTTCCAGTCCCTGTCCCCGGGCAAATCCCAGCGCGGCTTTGGTCGGCTGGCCGTTTTCATCAAAGGCCGCTTTTTTGGCCGGTCCCATTTTTTCGACGACCTGGTCGTCCTGCTTCGGCGCGAGATCCGCAATGTGCAGCACCAGCCGTCGGGGGGTGGCCAGGCAGCGGATGCCCTCAAAGGCAATTCGCTTTTCCGAAAGCGCTTTGCGGATCATTTCCTCCATATCTACCACCGCTTTGGATAAAAACCCCGCGGGAATTTCTTCGGTGCCGATTTCAAAAAGAAGTTCGTTGCTCATCGTTTCTCCAGAGGTTCTATTGGTTCTGTAAAAGAGGGTATCCCAGCTCTTCGCGCTGCTTCATGTAAAGTTCCGCGCTGATCCTGGCCAGGTTTCGCACCCGGCCGATGTAGCTGGTGCGTTCGGCGACGCTGATCGCGCCGCGAGCGTTGAGCAGATTGAAGGTGTGGGAGCATTTCAGACAGTAGTCATAGGCGGGCAGCGACAGATTTTTTTCGGCAATGCGCAGCGCCTCCTCTTCGTACATGTCGAAGAGTTTACGCAGCATCGGAATGTCGGCCACTTCAAAATTATAGGTGGAAAATTCGACTTCGCCCTTGTGGTGCACATCGCCGTACTTGATGTTGTCCGTCCATTGCAGATCATAGACGTTGTTGATGCCCTGAATGTACATGGCGATGCGTTCCGTTCCGTAGGTCAGCTCGGCGCAGACCGGCTTGCAGTCAAAGCCGCCCACCTGCTGGAAATACGTGAACTGCGAGATTTCCATGCCGTCGAGCCACACCTCCCAGCCCAGCCCCCAGGCGCCCAGCGTCGGGGATTCCCAGTCGTCTTCCACAAAACGGATGTCGTGCTCCAGCGGATCGATGCCGAAGCTTTTGAGAGAATCGAGGTAGAGTTCCTGGATATTGACCGGCGACGGTTTCATGATTACCTGGTACTGGTAATAATGCTGCAGCCGGTTGGGGTTTTCGCCGTAGCGTCCGTCGGTCGGCCGACGTGAAGGCTGGACGTAGGCCACGTTCCATGGTTCCGGACCCAGCGCCCGCAGGCAGGTGGCGGGATGAAACGTTCCCGCGCCGACCTCCATATCATAAGGCTGCTGGATGACGCAGCCCTGAGAATGCCAGTATTGTTCCAGCGCAAAGATTAATTCCTGAAAAGTCACAATGTCCTCCTTGGGGATGCCGGCAGGAACCCTGACCGGTCGCGCGGGTCCGGGGCTTTACCTCTGCCAGCGGCTACCTAGCATGAAAGACCAAAGGGGTCAAGATTGAGTGATGGGCAAAGGGCGAGGGGCGAGGGGCGAGGGGCAAGAAACGGTCGCGACCGTTCCTTGCGGGGCGCAGGTCATGGGAAAATGCTGAATTCGCGGTTCGCGCAAAAGATGCGGCATGAAAATGTAGTGCGGGGGCAGCCCCCGCTATGTGCGCGCCTAAAGTCCCGCACTACAACGTTTTGTCCTGGTGAGCCTGTCGAAGCATGATGATGTCGCCCTCCGACAGGAGACCTTTGATCAGCTCCATTTTACGCCATTCTCACGAAGGCGGGAATCCAGGAATTATTTGATAATACTGGATGCCGGCCTACTCCGGTATGACAAATGTTGCCAAATCCCTTCAGCGGGGTCATCAGCGCCGCATCTCACATCTTGTGGCCAAAATCTTCTTGACATCCTACAAGGCATCTTTTACATTCCACGCTCACAGACAGGAAGTTTTTACCAATTACCAATTACCAATTTATCAATCCAAAGGAGGGCGAGTTTTATGACAGGAAAGGTATACGAACGGGGGGAATGCTACAAGTACCAATTGCTGATCAAACATCTGCTGGAGACGCCGTTGTTTTACGCTCCCGAGCAGGAA
>JAAZOZ010000097.1 GCA_012797505.1 Smithella sp.
GCTGGATGCCTCCGGCAGGAAACCGGCTCCGACATTTGCCGGCAGCCTCGCCGCCTTTTCCGGCGGCAAAAGCAAGCCTCCGACCTCCGCCGGTTTTGTGTCCGACCTCGACAACCCGGCCTTTTCCGCCGAAAACGGCGCTGCCGGCTTCTGGGCGCCGCTGGAATATTTCAGGCGGACCGGCTGCAATATTTTTTTCCTGGAGCCTTACGATCCCAAGAAAACGCCGATTCTTTTCGTACACGGCGCTGCCGGCTCCCCGCAGGACTGGCGCTGTTTCATCCGAAACCTCGACCGCACCCGCTACCAGCCCTGGGTCTTTTATTACCCTTCCGGCGCCCGGCTGGACACCGTCTATTTTCTCCTGCAGACAAAACTCTATGAACTGCACCGGAAATACGCTTTTGAAAACCTGTATGTTGTCGCGCACAGTATGGGAGGCCTCGTTTCCCGCGCCGCTATCATAGAAGACAGCACCTTCTCCGATTCCATCCGTCTTTTTGTTTCGATTTCCTCGCCCTGGGGAGGAGAGGGGCGGGCGAAAACGGGCGTGGAAAAATCACCCGCCGTCATTCCGAGCTGGAAGGATGTTGAACCGGACAGTCCTTACATCCAGCGGATCTTTTCCAAAAAACTGGACCCTTCGATCCGCTACTATCTGTTTTTCGGCCACAAGGGAGGCGGCAGTCTTTTCCGTCAGAACAACGACAATACCGTTACGCTGGAAAGCATGCTGGACCCGCGGGCGCAGGCCGACGCCCTGAAAGTGACCGGCCTCAATGAAGATCATGTCAGCATTCTGTGCAGCCCGGAAATGCTCCGGCACTTTCAGGCGGTCCTGGCCGCCACGGAAGAACACAAGGACAAAACGTACGTCCGCTCCAGGGGATACCTGCAGGTCGAGCATGCCTTCGATCCGCCCGGCACAAAAATTCCTTCCCAGATGTCGCTGGTGCTGGCGCCTTCCGGAACGGACCGGAAAGAAAAACAGTTGAAAATCGATCCGTTTCAATCCCGGCAGGAAACGGGCGCCATCGCGCCCGGCCGTTACGATGTCAGCCTCTGCGCGTTTGGGTTCAGCACACATCCGGATCACCTGACGCTGGAGGTCAAGGCCGGACAGATTACGGATGCCAAATTTATCCTGAAGCCGCAGGGAATGATCGCCAACCTCATTTACGCCAAAACCGCGCTGGACGACCGCTTCTGGGGATTTTACAGGGAATTGCCGGGAAAAGCGAAAATCCGCTCCATCCGGTTAACCGGTCAGGGCATCTCCCGGTCGCTGACGCCCGACGACAAGATGAGCGACCGGGAAGTGCTGGCCACCTTTCTGGCCTCCCGGGACTACGCCCATAAAAACTCTTTTGCTTTTTTTGATTTGCCTGCGGGAACGTATGATCTGACCATCGAAGCCGACGGCTGCGAAACCTGGTCGGAAAAAGTGAAAGCGCAGCCCGGAGAGTTTGTTCCCCCCGCGCCCATCCGGCTTATTGTGAAATAGAACCGGTTGATTCTATCCCCTGCAGGATCCGGCGAACGCGGTCGAGTTCCTGCTCGTTGTCCACTTCCACGGAATCGTGGGGCGTGATCACGACCTTGATTTTGTAGCCGTATTCCAGCGCCCGAAGCTGTTCCAGGGCCTCCAGCTTTTCCAGTCTGCCTTCCGGCAGACGGGTGAAGACGTCAAGAAAATCAAGACGATATGCATAAATTCCGTGATGCTTGTAGTAATCCGCCACAAGCTTTTTGTCGCGCACGAAGGGAATCGTTGCGCGCGAAAAATACAGCGCGTTGAAGTCAGCGTCAAACACCACCTTGACCGCGTGCGGGTGCGTGATTTCCTCCGGCCGGACAATTTTGTAAATCAGCGTGGACATGGTCGCCGCGGGATCAGCGACCAGAGGCGCGATCACTTCGTCCACCTGGACCGGTTCGAAGATCGGCTGATCGCCCTGGATGTTGACCACGATGGCGTCGGCGGGAAGCTGCAGAGACCGGACGGCTTCGGCAATCCTGTCCGTGCCGGAGCGGTGCGTCGCGGCCGTCATGACGGCGTTGCCGCCGAATTTCCTGACCGCGTCAAAAATACGCTGATCATCGGTGGCCACCGCCACGTACGGCACGGCCGCGGCCCGGGCCACGCGCTCGTAAACATGCTGAATCATCGGCTTGCCGCAAAGATCGGCCAGAGGCTTGCCGGGAAAACGGCTGGATTCGTAGCGCGAGGGGATGATGCAGACGATATCTCTTTTCATTCTATCTCCATCGGGTCAATAAAGATCGGTCAGCAAAAGAACACTTCCCAGCTTTCCGGCCTTTTTCAGGTACGATGCGTCTGCGGTTAAAAGCGTTCCTCTTCGTTCCAGAGCAACCGCATGATAGACGGCATCATAGAACGTCACCCCGCATTGGTCCATGATCGCCAGAGTGCGCTCTGCAATCTTTGCAGTGACGGGCGACTCTTCAATCCGATACTCGATAAGCATCTCTAAAAAATCAAAAGCCTTTTCGGGAATATTTCTCCCAACAATATTACCGACCTCATAAATCCAGAGGGACGGAAGCAAAAGGTCGCATTGCCCCTTCGTCCAGTCCTCGAGCAGCGCGAGCGCTGCCTCGCGGTCTGCTTCTTTGGGGCTATCAAAAATCCATTTGAGAATCACGGATGCATCCGGAACATAGAGTCTCGAAGATGTCATTTCAATTCCTTTGCCTGTCTGCGGCTAACTCAGAAAGCAGTTTTTTGCCTGATGCCTTAGGCGTCTGTGATCGAAGGTTAAGAAGGCGATCCGTAATGTTTTTTCGGCGGTGCAGGGCCAGTTCATGAACAATCGCCTGAGTCACGACTTTGCTTCTTTGCCCGGCGGGCACAAGCTTTTCCAATTCGCTTGCCACGTCGTTATCAATCATGAAATTCAGTTTCCGGGAATTCTGCGCCATAAATATACCTCCATCAAGTAGGTTACGTTTGTAAGTATATATTATAGCGACAATGCAGTCAAATCTCTTTTTATAAATGCGGATCGGGCTTTTGCAGGTAATTCTGCACGTAATCCCGGACGGAATCTTCCAGCGCGGGAAAGTCCACCGGAGCACCGGCTTTTTTGAGCTTGCCCATGTCGGCTTCGGTAAAATACTGGTACTGATTGCGCAGCCCTTCCGGCATTTCGATGTATTCGATGTCGGGCGCCAGGTTCATCGCCGCGTAAACCGCGTTGATCAGGTCGTTCCAGGTTCTGGCCCTGCCCGTGCCCAGATTGAAAATGCCGTTCGTCTTCGGATGCTTTAAAAGCCACCACAGGACATCCACGCAGTTTTTCACATACACGAAATCCCGCATCTGACCACCGTCGGAATACTCGGGCAGATAGGATTTGAAAAGGCGGACTTTGCCCGTTTGCCGAATCTGGTGAAAGGCTTTGAAAATGACGCTGGTCATGTCGCCCTTGTGATATTCATTGGGGCCGAACACGTTGAAAAACTTGATGCCCGCCATTTGATTTTCCAGCTTGTGCCGCAGAACCCACAAATCGAAAACCTGCTTGGAGTAGCCGTACATGTTGATCGGTCTGAGTTCCGGAATTTTTGCGTGCTCGTCGGAAAATCCCTGCGTTCCGTCGCCGTACGTCGCGGCGGAACTGGCGTAGATGAAGCGGATATCGTGATCCAGCGCCCATTCGGCGAGCGTCCGCGTGTAGGCAAAATTATTCTCCCACAGGTAGTCCGCGTCGCGCTCGGTCGTCGAAGAGCAGGCGCCCATGTGAACAACGGCGCTGACCTCAAACGGCACGTCGTCATCGCAAACCATCTCGAAGAAATCGTCCTTACGGAGGTAGTCTTCAAACCGTAAAGGGACCAGATTCTTCCACTTGTCCGATGTTCCAAGATGGTCCACAACGATGACGTCTTCGATCCCTTCGCAATTGAGCTTCCAGACAAAGGCGCTGCCGATAAATCCGGCTCCGCCGGTGACAATGATCATTTTTTCTTTCTCCTTAACACAAAGATTACGATTTTGTAGTAATACCGAAAAGGCGGGCTGTCAATGATGAAAATGCGGCTGGTGACCGTTTTGTCATTGAATCTTACAATGATGGTCATATCCTTGTAGAATGCATCCGAGCGCGCAGCTCTTAACAACGCAAACAGATTGTTGAAATCTTTGTTTAGATGGTTCAAATCCCATGCGACGGCGAAGATCGCCGCCACAACAAACAGCAGGATGTAGATCAATTTTTTGGTTTGCAGTGCTTGGGGCCATTATGGCGAGCTCTTATCTGAATGGTTTTGACTCAGAGTCCTCGTCTGGAAAGCCAGGGTTTGGCCAACTCGAAGTTCCTGCGGGCAATGCTTGTGCGGGCAAAACCACCCTCATCAGGTTTCGCTCCGGAATAGGCGCCGAGTCCGAGCATGAGACAGAAGCTTACATAGGCGGTCTCCATTTCAGCGCTGAATCCCATAGTGTCCTGCATGTGATTGATGGATGCTTTGATCGTTCCTGTCCATGCGGGAGCCATCAGGTAATTGTCAGCCACGCGTTCGGCATAGGCGAGGGTCTCTTTCTCCAGCTGGCCCGCAGGGTAGATCCGATTGACGAACCCATATGCAAGGGCCTCAGCCGCCGTAATGAACCGATGCTCCAGGAGGATTTCTTTGGCCTTGCGCGGCCCCATGTCCCAGGGGATGGAGAAGTATTCGACCATGCCGGGAAGAAACAGAGCATCCTCGGCGGCAAAAATGACATCCGTCGCCGCGGCCAGCATCCATCCGGCATAAATACAATAACCATGCACCATGGCCACGGTCGGTTTTGGACAGTTGCGCCAGTCTAATGTTTTTTTCACAAACCATTCGTGCATATCCGCCACTTTCTTCGGCAGGTCTCCATCAGTGGGCACCGTCAGGCCGTGTTCCCGGCAATATTGGATTTCTTCCTCCGTCCCCAGATCGTGGCCTGCGGAAAAGGCCCGCCCCGCACCGGACAGGACAATTGCTCCGCAATTCTGGTCGGAGGCGGCTGCCGTGAAGGCCTGGTCGGCTTCGGCAAGCATTTGATAACTCTGGGCGTTCAGATATTCGGGCCGGTTAAAGATGATCTGCGTTACCTTGCCGGGCTTATACTGCACCTGTTTGTATTCCATGAGACTCCCCCCTCTTAAATTTTCAGGTTCTTCACCCCTGTGATTTGACCATTCGTCTTTCCGGCTGTCCGATATTTACACGCCACGGTTTATCCCCCCCGGGCTCCATCTCGAATGTCCAGCAGTCGCCGGTGTCGGATAAGATCTGTAACTTTATCCGTCAACCGAGTTTTTCCATATGGTATAGAAAACCGGCAGGCTATTTTGGGGAATGATCAACCACCTCGCAGCAAGCTGCGGAGAATGAACGCTCGTCCCGCTTAAGCGGGATTCAATCCAACCGGATCCGCCGGTAGCAAGCCGCCTCTCTGTCGTACAGGGCACAATCGTTGTTCGCCACCGCCCCGACGACGACAATGTAGCGTTCTGAATCTTTCATCGAAAACGTTATGTCTCGGGGAATCTCCTCCCGAGTCACTCTTTCATTCCTCCAGCGGAACAGGACCGGGGTGTGGGAGTGGCCGCAGAAAATGATATGATGCGTCGTCTGATCGAAGATCTTACTGGCCTTAACCGTTGTGCCGTCATCAACGGGTTCATAGAATGACCGGAGGGAGTCATAGGGCAGGGAGTGCGCAAAACAGAGATCATCCATGACGATGGTCGTTTGCAGCGACTTGAGATACGCCCGCAGTTCAACTTTCGCTTGATCCTGCCCCAGACATTTCTCATGGAGAAGTGTCTCTACCTGGAAATCATTGTTTCCTTTAACCGTCAGCATCCGGCGCCGTTGCAGAACCTGCATGGTGTTTATCCAGGAGGATTCCTGCAACGTATCGCAGAAATCACCTAAATGGATCAGTCGTTCGGCGCCGGCAACCAGGAGAGCGTCGGCGGCCAACGCCGTTCGCTCAAAGTCGCCGTGGCTGTCGGCGATCAGGCCGATTCGTCTGACCTCCCCCAACGACTTCTCCCGCTGTTGTAGAAAAACATTCTTCATTTTCTGCCGGTTTTCAGGTGTTGTTATATTATCTTAACCCTTTATCCGTTGTCCGTTCCATCATTTAAAAGAACGCCTTAGCAATAGCATGACTACAGAAAAAAACATCATCTAGGATACGTTTTCCCTCAGCACCCGGCGAAGCAGCTTTCCCGTCGGATCGCGGGGAATGGCGTCCCGGATGAGAATCGCCTTGGGCACGCGATAATCCGGCAGACGGTCTTTGCAGTATTGAAACAGCGCTTCCCTGTCCGTCGGTTCTCCCTCTTTCAGGGCGACGACCGCGACAATCGCCTGACCCTTCATCCGGTCGGAAACGCCGATCACCGCCGCGTCCTTCACGCCGGGGTGCTGTTTCAAAACCTCTTCGATCTGACCGGGATAGACGTTGAATCCCTTGGAAATAATCATATCGTCCTTGCGGTCGATCAGATAGAAAAAACCATTTTCGTCCATGCGGGCCAAATCGCGCGTGTAAAACCATCCGTCACGCAGGACGGCGGCGGTCAGCTCCGGATTATTCCAGTAACCCCGCATGATCTGCGGTCCTTTGACAACCAGCTCTCCGATTTCTCCCGGCGCGCACTCCCTTTGTCCGGTCTCCAGGTCCATGATTTTCGCCTGCGTGTCCGGAAGGGGCACGCCGATCGATCCCACGGGTCCGCCTTCCGGATAAGGCGACATGTGCGTCGCCGAGGACGCTTCGGAAAGACCGTAGGCTTCAATCATTCGCTTTCCGGTCAGGCGCTCGTAGCGTTCATGCAATGCCGCCGGTGCGGGCGCGCCGCCGCTGGTGGCCACCAGGATGGAGGACAATTGGTTTCGGGCCGTTTCGTCGGGAAGCGAAACGAGCGCCTGCCAGAGGCTGGGCACCGCCGGAAACGATATCGGGCGGTAGGTTTCCAGCATCTTCGTCATGGACAGGATATCCATCGCGTCCATCCGGGGAAGCAGCAGCATCCGGTATCCCTTGCTCACCGGAATCAGCAGACCGGCCAGCATTCCGAAAACGTGAAAAAAGGGGATAACGCACAGCACCGCCCCGTTCCCGGTATCCCCATGGCCCATCCACTTGTCCGACTGCGTCGTGCTGGCCACGAGATTGGCATGCGTGAGCGCGGCCGCCTTGGGTGCGCCCGTGGAGCCGCTGGTGTATTGCAGCACGGCGAGATCGGAAAGCGACACGTCAGCCCCGGCGCCGATCCCGCGGTCCACGCCCGCCATCAGGTCGGAAAAAACCTGCGGGGCGGGCATATCCCCCGTCAAAGGGATCTTTTTCTCCATGCCGAAAACGGAATGAAGGATGACGTTTTTCACGGCGGTTTTGGCAATCACCCGGTAAAGATTTTTGGCAAACAGATCCAGGGTAATGGCCGTCTCCGCTCCGGAATTGTTCAGGCAGCCGGCCAGCTCTTCGCCCGTAATGCCCACGCTGACGTTGGCCGCGACGGCGCCCAGCTTCATCAGCGCGAAAAAAGAAATGACATAGGTGGGCGAATTGACCAGAATCAAGGCGACGCGGTCGCCTTTTTTCACACCCTGCCCGCTTAGAACGGCGGCAAACCGGTTGACCTTTCGGGCCAGTTCGGCGTACGTCGTATCCGCGTCGTTGAACGTCATGGCGATATATTCCGGATGCGCCGCCGCCGTCTTTTCCAAAAAAGAATAAACGGGCGCCTCCGGATACTCGAGCGTCCGGGGCACATGCTTCGCGTACTGCTTGAACCAGGGCTGTTCCATATTCACCTTCCTTGCCGAACTATTTACCGTTGACGCGGCGGCAGTACTGATGAAAGCGGGCCAGTGCGCTAATGGCCCTTTCAAACGACGGGAAAGCCGGAATCCCCGCCCGGCAGAACCGGGCCCGCATCTCGGATCCCTGCCGGATGAGGTCGGGATCACCCCCGTCGTAATCGATGGTGAAGACCGTGGGTTTGGCCCGCCGGTGGGTTTTGATAAAATCGATAATCTCCGAAAAGGAATCCGCGGTCACGTCGGGGCTGTGGAAAGCGATGCGGGGAATCAGTCGGTCGATGACCACCATGTGGATCTTTTCATCTTCGTAGGCCGCATTCAGCGCTTCGAAAAGAAGGTCCGTCATCAGATACGTCGCCCAGAAATCGAGGGGATTTCCGGCGATGCTTCCGGCCACGGGGACCATCGGCCGGATCCTGTCCATGCTCCGGCGCGAAAGCGTCGGCACTTCCAGACCAGCCCGGATGCACGCGTCGGAAAACAACACGCTGTTTCCTCCGCCGCCCCCGACAATGAATACGCCTTTCCCCCTGGTCTTCGGCAGCAGGGAAAACGCCAGGCAGGCATCCACCCATTCATGGATGTTCGCAACGGGCACGATGCCGGTCTGTTCAAAAACCGCCTTCCAGATCACGGGATCGCCCGCCATCCGTCCCGTGTGAGACGCGACCGTTGCCGATCCCCGGCGCGACTGGCCGCCTTTGAGCAGCAGGATGGGTTTCCGGGGTGTCACGCGGCGGGCCAGATCAAAAAAGCGCCGTCCGTCCCGGATGCTTTCCAGATAAGCGGCGATCAGATCGATTTCGGAATCGCCCGCCATGAATTCCAGAAAATCCGGGCTGTCCAGCACGGCGGCATTGCCGATGCTCACTGCTTTGCTCACACCGACGCCCAGCGAGCAGATGTATTCCGTAAACCGCTGCGTCACACCGCCGCTCTGGGAAATAATCCCCAGGCGGCCGTCGAGCCCCGGAACGGCGCCCCAGGCCGTGAGATGGCTGGAGGGGCTGTAGGGACCCATGCAGTTCGGCCCGATGATCAGGAGACGGCGCGCTTCGGCAATGGCGGTGATCCTCGCCTCCAGCTCGCGGCCCTCTATCGTGCCGATCTCGCTGAATCCTGCCGTCAGAACATGAACAAACCGCGCGCCCACCTCGGCGCATTCCTCAAGCGCGGCGGGCACCAGGTCCGCCCGGACGGCCACCATCACCAGATCCGGCGCCTCCGGCAGGGCGCGAAGCGAAGGGTAGGCTTTCAGGCCCATCACCTCCGATGCTTTCGGGTTGATCGGATACAGGCGTCCCGGATAGCCGGCCGCAAGCCAGTGATGCAGAAAGCTCGACCCTCCGAAATTCACGACCTCCCGGGACACGCCGATCACGGCGATGCTTTCGGGATTGAAAAAGCGGCCCAGTTCCCTCGCGTTTTGACGGCTCATTCTCTCCCTCCAGTCACTTCTTCAGCATGATCCGCGCGTCCGCAACGATGCAGGATTTGGCGTTGCACATCACGGGATTGAGGTCCACCGATTCCACAACGTCCGCAAGCTCCATGATCCGTTTGGAAAAATGGACAAGCGTTTTTGTAAGCGCGTTTAAATGAACCGGCGTCGAGCCGCGGTAGCCGGTGAGGAGTTTGCGGGCCGCAAGCTCCCCGATCATGTGCTCGGCGTCTTTGGGTTTGAGCGGCGCCATACGCAGGGAGACATCTTTATAAATCTCCACGCCGACGCCCCCCATACCTAAAAGAACCATGGGACCGAATTGAAAATCGTTTTTCGCGCCGATGATCAGTTCGACCCCCTTGACCGTTTCGGCGATCAGCATTCCGGCAAAGCCGTCAATTCCGGAAAGCCGCTCCAGCGTCCGGATCAGCGTTTCGTCATCTTTGATGCCCACCACGACGCCCTTCACATCCGACTTGTGCACCACGGCCGGCGACACGATCTTGGCCACGACCGGGTAGCCGATTTTGTGCGCGATCACCGCGGCCTCGCCGCCGGTTGCGGCCACACCGAATTTCGGCGTTTTGAACCCGTAGAGGGACAAAATCTTCTGCGCGTCCGGCTCCAGCACCCAGCCCCATTTTCGGGATTTTTCAAGAATGGCTTTGATTTCCCTGTTCAGCATGAGGACCTCCTTGCCAAAGCCTTCGCCATCAGCACGGCGCCTTCAATGGAAGACGACGCCGGAATGCCGTTGAGCTCAAAGCCTTCGATCAGCATGTTGTATTTTTCGACATGCGGAACATACGCAATAAACGGTTTGCCGGACTGACGGCTCACGGCGCTCAACCGGACGCCGATGTCCAGGCTGACGCCCGGAATGTAGGGCAGCAGCAGCACCACAACGCAGTCGATTTCCGGCGAAGCGCCCAGCACCCGGGCGCAGGCAACAAAGTCGTCATCCACGGCGCTGCCGGTGAGGTCCGCCGGGTTGCCCAGCGACGCAATGGCCCGAACGCTTTCGGAAAGCCCGTTTTGAATTTCCGTTTTGGTCCGGTCGGACAACTCCGGAACGGCAAGCCCCGCCAGAGAACAGGCATCCACCGCCATCGCGCCGTGTCCGCCGCTTCCGGTGATGATGCCGATGCGGCCCTCGATCGGCCGGGTATAGGAACTCAGAACTTCGCAAAAGGAAACCAGCTCGTTTTCGTTGGCCGCCTCGATGATATTATGCTGCGCAACCGCCGCGGCAAAACTGGCGTAGTCGCCGGCGAGCGACGCCGTGTGGCTGGATACGGCGCGGTTCCCGGCAGCCGTTTTCCCCGATTTCATGATCACAACCGGCTTGGCGCAGACATCCGCCGCCTGGACAAACGCCCGGCCTTCTCCCTCGCCGAACCCCTCGATGTAATAGGCGATCACTTTGGTGGCCGGATCATGCGACAGATAGGCCAGCAGCTCCTTTTCCCGGACAAAAGCCTTGTTCCCGATGCTGACGGCCTTGGCCATGCCCACGCCCTGCTGGGCAAACTTGATCATGTGGTCCACCAGAATCCCGCCGCTCTGGCTGACGAACGTCACCCCGCCCGCCTCCGGCTTGATCATGCGTTCAATCGGCAGGAAAAACGTATCCACGCGGGAAGGAACATAAACGCCCAGACAGTTGGGGCCGATAAAAGGCAGTCCGGCCTCCCGGGCCATGTCCACGATGCGATCCTGCAGATCGACCCTTCCTCCTTCGCTGAATCCTCCGGAAATCACGGTGGCGGATTTCACCCCTGCTGCAATGCAGTCGGCCATGACATCCGGAACCAGCTCCGCCCGCGTCGCGATGACGGCCAGATCGATCCTGGCCGGAATCTCCGACACGCGGGGATAAATCGTTTCGTTGTGCAGCGTGCCGCCTCTGGGATTGACCGCGTAAACCCTGACGGGATAGCGATGGTTGTTTTTGGCGTAGATCACGTTGGCGGGATGGCGGTCGTTGCCTGCGGAAATGCCGATGACCGCCATGGTTTTGGGCTCAAACAAAGGCTTCAGATTCATGAGACCTTCCTTTTCAGGTTACGGTTTTCATCAATGGACCTGACGAAAATCCTCGTTGACGAACAGAGCCTTGCAGAACGGATCTCCCTTCAGCATGAGAAAATTGATTTGTCTTCCTGTGACGCCGCCCGAACCGCGGTGTGAAAAAAAAGCGTCCTGACGGCAGACGGTGCACAAACCGGAGGCGTCAATGCCGGCGTCGGGAATGCCGCTCTCGGCAAGCTGTCCGCGATTGGCCTGCGCCAGATCCAGCATCCAGCGGTCCTTTCGCTTGCCCGGTAATAAAAAGGCTTTTGCATTTTTGTGGGAACAAAACGCCGCGGCGGCGGGCTCGTCCACTTCATAGCAGCAGCGGCCGATGGACGGCCCGATGGCCGCCAGCAGAGCGGAAGGACGGGAGCCGTATTGATTTTGCATCAGGCGGACGACTTTGGCCGAAATGCTGGCGGCGGTCCCGCGCCATCCCGCATGCACGGCCGCGATCACTTTGTTTTCGGGATCCACCACAAATATCGGCGCGCAATCCGCCGTTTTGATGCAGATGGCCAGATTGGTGCGGTTGGTCACGATGGCGTCATAATCCAGCCCTTCGCGCGAAGTAAAATACTCACCCCGCGGCGGGATAACCAAAATGCCGTCCCGGTGCACCTGGTTGAGCACCAGGAAATTTTCCATCGGGATGCCGAACGCGCCGGCCAGTTTATTCCAGTTTTGCAGCACATGAAATTCTTCGTCGCCTTCCCGGAAGCTCATATTGAGGCTTTGGTAGTCATCCTCCGAAACGCCTCCCTCACGGGTGCAGAAAGCGTGCGCCAGAAAATCACAGGCCGCGAGACCAGACGATTGCAGATAGGGGATGCTGTTTTTGTTCAACCATGAAAACATGGACTTTTGCCCTGCGTCATGTGCCCTCTTTCTTCAAAGAGGGGTTGGGGAAAATAGGATACAGCCGAAACCACTGAAAAAGCCCCATGACTATTTAACACCCGTTGCGCTTCCCCGCAATAGTCGGATACCTTTTTTTGCCGTTTATCGTAATTGATCCTTCCAGGCCGGCAAACCGGTTTGCTTTGCCGAGCCCGGTGAAACGGCGCGCAAAAGATGAAGCAGGCTTTCCAGATCCTGCGGCAGCGGCGCGGTAAAAACCATTCGTTCGCCGCTTTGCGGGTGCAGGAAGGAAAGCTCCGCGGCATGCAGCGCCTGCCGGGCCAGGGCTTTGATGCCCGCTTTCAGTTCCGCGTTTTTGACGGTTTGCCCTTTGGACGACGTTCCGTAAACCGCATCGCCGATCACGGGATAGCCTCGTTCGGAAAGATGCACACGAATCTGATGCGTCCGTCCGGTCTTGATTTCAACCTCCAGCAGGGTCGCGACGGTGTAGCGTTCCCGCACTTTCCACAGCGTGAGGGCGTCCCGGCCATGCCGGCTTTTTGTGGACATTTTTTTGCGGTCTTTCGGATGGCGTCCCACCGGCAGAACAATCTCGCCGCTTTCGCCCCGGACGTCTCCCCAGACCAGCGCGATATATTTCTTGTGCACGTGATGCTTTTCAAACTGCGCGGACAGTTTACGATGCGCTTCGTCGGTTTTGGCGGCGACGATCAGACCGGAGGTTTCCTTGTCCAGGCGGTGGACAATCCCCGGCCGCAGGACGCCGCCGATGCCGGAAAGGTCTTTGCAGTGAAAAAGAAGCGCATTGACGAGGGTTTGATCGGGATTGCCCGGAGCGGGGTGCACCACCATGCCCGCCGGTTTGTTGACGACGATGACGGAGCTGTCTTCGTACACAATGTTCAGGGGAATGTCCTGCGGTACGGCGGCGGCCTCCATCACCGGCTCCCAATGCAGATCCACCCGGTCGCCTGCCTTGAGATGCTGACTCGCCTTCGGCTCCCTTCCATTGACCAGCACGTCGCCTTCCTCAATGGCATACTTGATCTGCGAGCGTGAAAAAGCCGGATCGGCCTGGGAGAGAAACACGTCCAGACGAAGCCCGGCCTGCCCGGGGCCAACGGTAAAAGATACATTTCGGGATTCCTGATTTTCGATGGACAAAACACTGCTCCGATAAATAAACAAATGAAAGATACAAAAATCCGAAATCCCCCTGCCTCCTCCATACCTATGGCGTCATGGGGAGGCCGCAAGGTTTCGCAGGGCATCCACCACAAAGCCAAACTCGTCTTCGGCCACCGTGCGCAGATCGATCAGGATTTCGTTTTCATCTACGCGGACAATAACGGGCACCGCCGCCCGGCGCAGCCTGGCTTCCATCCGGCTGGCGGGCATTTTGGCGGATTTCACCGCAACGACGGCCGAGGGAATATCCTCGGTTGGGAGCGATCCGCCTCCCGCCGCCGCCATGGAATCTTTCAGCTCATACGTTAGGCCGGAAAGACCGGCGCGCTTGAGTTTTCCCATCAGTTTGCGGGCGCGCTTTCGGACATCGCCCTGCGGCTCGGTCAGCGCTTTGAGGGAGCGCAGGCTCCGGGGAGCGTCCCCGGGCGCGAGATAGCGCATCAGGGTCGCCTCGAGGGCCGCCAGCGTGAATTTGTCGATGCGCAGCGCACGGTTCAGCGGATTTTTTTTGATGCGCGCCACGATGTCTTTTTTGCCGACAATGATGCCCGCCTGCGGTCCGCCCAGGAGCTTGTCGCCGCTGAAGGTCACCACATCGACACCCGAGCCCAGAACTTCGCGCACGGTCGGTTCGTGCTGCAGCCCGAATGCCGCAAGGTCCACCAGGCAACCGCTGCCGAGGTCGTCAAAAACGGGAATCCCATGGTGCTTGCCCAGCGCCACCAGGGGCACAAGTTCCGCCTCCTCGGTAAATCCGACAATCCGGTAATTGCTGGTGTGCACTTTCAGAATCACGCCGGTGTTCGGTCCGATGGCTTTTTCATAATCGGCAAGCCGCGTGCGGTTGGTGGTTCCCACCTCGCGCAATATGGAATTGCTTTTGGTCATGACGTCCGGGATGCGGAACTCCCCGCCGATTTCGATAAGCTCCCCGCGCGAGACAATCGCTTCCTTATGCTCGGCCAGCGTATTGAGCGTGAGCAAAACCGCGGCCGCGTTGTTGTTGACGATCAGAGCGTCCTCTGCGCCGGTGAGCGCGCAGATCAGGCCCCCGACATGATCGTAGCGCAGGCCGCGTTCGCCGCGAATCAAATCAAATTCCAGGTTGGAGTAGCCGCGTCCGACTTCCACAATGCGGTCCACGGCTTCGGAACAAAGAGGCGCGCGCCCCAGATTGGTATGCAGGATGACACCGGTGGCGTTGACCAGGCGCTTCAGTTTGAAGCGATGCAAACCGGCGACGATCTCCTCCACGCTGCGGGCGGCCGACGCCGCGTCGGGGGAGACTGACGGCAGAGTTTTGTCCGCTGCGGACAGAATTTGATCGCGCAGGTTCTGAACGACCTGACGGCAGGCTTCCCGAACAATGTCCTTCGACGCCTTTGCATAAATTCCGTTTTTTTCCAGAAGTCCGATCACGTCGTCAATTTTCGGAAGGCCCTTGAGCAAGACTTTTCTTTTGTCGTCCATAAAAACCTCTCCTGATGCCGCTTTTGCGGGAAACGGCTTCCCTGTCCTGATTCTCCCGCCGCCGGAGGAGCCTCGCGAAGCTGCGCGGGCTACTCCACCGCTCTTTCCTCCAGGCCCGCCTCCCGGCGGCAGTGGTCGCGGAAATTGTTCACCGCGATGAAGAATTCCCGCATCATGACCACCCATAAATAGCGTCCGCGGGGCGTCAGATACAAATGGGGCGAAAAGAAGCGAAACGATCCGGCTAGAATAAAAGCGGCCATTTCCTTCCACAAGGTTTTAAAAAACCGCCCGCCGTATTTTTTCTCCAGCTCCTCGACATTCATCCGGGTGCTGAAGAGCTTCATCAGGAAATCGTAGCGCATCCGGTCTGGCAGATCGAATTGGCGCGAGGCCTGAAGCGGCAGGCGGTCCTGCGTCAGATCCCTGATGTAGCGCTCAATATCAAACGTGTTAGCGTAGCACACGCCCTGCAGGTACCCGATGGCGCCGCTCCCCAATCCCGCATATTCGTCAAAATCGACGACGTACTCATCGATGAGCGATGAAGCGGGACTCTTGCGCGAAAAACACCAGGCCGATGAAGAATCATACTGCGGTTCCAGACGCCGACGGATCCGATTGAAAAACGATTTTTCACGCCGGAAATTGACGTCTCCCAGTGTTTTTTGCATCAGACGCCGGGTAAGCGTGGAAACCATTAAAGGGTAAAAAGTGATCTGCTGCATTCCCAGCTTCAGCAAAATCGCCAGATCGGCCTCCAGCATGGGGGCGGTCTGTTCGGGAAAATTGAAGATCATGTCGGCGTTGAGCGTGTCAAACGCCCCCTGCGCGGCGCGCAGACGCGAGGCGATGTCTTCTCCCGATCCGTATTTGTCATACCGCGCAATTTTCCTGAGCAGGCCGTCATCGAAGGTCTGCACGCCCACGGACAGCCGGTTGACCCCTGCCTGCGCGAGGGCGGCAATGTTGGCGTCCGTCAGGTGGTTCGGATTGGTTTCCACCGAAACGGATTCGACGGGAAACAACTCCCGGGCAATCTGCAGCGTTTCCGCCAGTTCGTCCATCAGAACCGTGGGCGTTCCGCCGCCTACGTAAAGGCCGGAAAACCGGTAGCCCCGAAGGCGGTAAAGGGACATCTCCCGGCGCAGGGCCGCATGATAGCTCCGGGCAAGAGGTTCATTGAGCCGAATGCGGTGAAAGGAGCAGTAGGGACAAAGTTCTTCGCAAAAAGGAATATGGATATAAAGCAGCCGCGGCTGGTCGTCGGCGCAGGCAGGCAACTCGGGTGTCGGACCGTCCTGAAAATTCAGGGCGCGGGCAAACTGTTTTTTCGATGTATGGGCGACGATGGAAGAAATCACAACGCAAATTCTTTCGCTGCATTAAAATTAATGGTTTGTCTGTTTAACAAAAGATGGAGCAAATTTGCAAGCTGCGTTTACTTGAAATAACGATTGATCGGTGTTATAGGTCATGAAAATTCAGCGAACCGGTGCAAAAAAAATGGCCCCCAAAAGAGTCTTAACCCTTTGGAATGACAACGGTGTCAACGAGGCGGACACCTCCGTCCTGCGGAAAAAGTCACAGGACATGAAAACACCGCTGGACAGGGAAGAAAAAGCCGAAATCAAGGCGTTAATCGATTCCTTTACCTGCCGGGACGACGCCTCGGGGCTGGCCGGTCCGCAGATCGGCGTCAATAAAAGAATCATCATTTTCCGCAACAAAACGGGCAACGACCGGAAGAAAAAAATGACGCCGGACGATTACGATGTTCTGGTCAATCCGCGCATTACGCAGGCGCGCGGAGAAAAAGTAAAGGCGGCCGAAGGGTGCCTTTCCTGCCCGGACATTCAAATCGACGTGGAACGGTTTCCCGAAATCAAGGTTCGCGCCTTAAACGAAAAAGGCGAAAAAATCAGCAAGCGCTATCTGGACTGGACCGCCCGCGTGGTTCAGCATGAAATCGATCATCTGGACGGCAAACTCATAGTGGATTATGAGGGAACCCTCTACTACCCGAAAAGCAAACAGGCCCTGATCGACAAGCTTTTCAAATAGCAGCAGACTCAACGAAGGAGCGCTTTTCATGAAAAAAACGCCTTTGTACGACCGTCATGCCGCCCGAAACGCCAAAATGATCGATTTCGGCGGCTGGGCCATGCCGGTGCAATACACAAGCGTCATCGAAGAACACCGCACAACCCGCGCCAGGGCTTCCGTGTTTGACATCTGCCACATGGGAGAAATCGAAGTGAAAGGGCCGCAGGCGCTGGATCTGCTTCAGTTTGCCCTGACGCGCGACCTGGCGGGGCAAAAAACCGGTCAGGTCAAACTCTCCGCCCTGCTCAATGACCGGGGCGGCATCATTGACGACCTGACTGTTTACAAGATGGACCGGGATTTTTATATGCTGGTGACCAACGCCGCTACGCGTGAATCCGATTTTCAACGGGTCCGATCCATCCTGGAAGAAAAAAAGTTTGACGCCTCGCTGACCGATGTAAGCGACAGGACCGGCAAACTGGATTTGCAGGGGCCGCTCTCGGAAGCAATTTTGCAGACCCTGACGCCGGACGATTTGAAAACCCTTCGTTTTTATTGGTTTATCCCCTCGCAGGTGGCGGGTATTCCGGCCGTCATTTCCCGCAGCGGCTACACCGGCGAGGACGGCTTCGAAATTTACGCCGCCGCCGACAAAATCGGGGCCATCTGGGACAGCCTGATGGACGCAGGCGTCAAACAGGGCATGAAACCGGCCGGACTGGGAGCGCGCGACACGCTGCGCCTGGAATCCGGCATGATGCTCAACGGCCAGGATATTACCGGGGAGACCTGCCCGCTGGAGGTTCCCTACGCCTGGCTGGTGGACTGGAACAAGGATTTTGCCGGAAAGCCGGCGCTGGCCGCCATCCGGGAAAGAGGCATCCGCAAAAAACTGGCCGGCTTCGAGATGACCGGGCGCGGCATCGCACGGCACGGCTACCCGGTTTCGAAAGACGGCAGAGAAATCGGTTATGTCACCTCCGGGACGTTTTCCCCGACGCTCAACAAGGCAATCGGCCTCGCGTTTATTGACGCCGAAAACGCCGAACCGGACTCGGAAATCGCCATCGGCATCCGCGACGCCGCCAGTGGAGCAAAAATCGTTCAGCTTCCCTTCTACAAAAGACAAAAATAAATCCTTTAAGGAGATCCGGCATGTCCAAACCAAATCCCACCGACAGATTGTATTCGAAAGATCATGAATGGATCCTGGACCGGGGCGACGGAACGGCCCTGGTCGGCATCACCGATTACGCCCAGGAAATGCTGACGGACATCGTGTTTGTGGAACTTCCTCCGATCGGCAAAAAAGTCGCCGCCGGAGAACCGCTGGCCGTGGTGGAATCCGTCAAATCCGTATCCGACGTTTACTCGCCGGCAGGCGGCGAGGTGATCGCCGTCAACACAGCCCTCGAAAACGCGCCGGAGCTTGTCAACCGGGATGCTTTCGGCGAGGGATGGATCGCCCGGCTGAAACTCGCCGACGCGCGGGAGCTGAAAACCCTTCTGGACGCGGCCGCCTACGACGCTTTGATTTTGGAGGAGAAGCACTAAATCCATGGATTACTGCCCCCACACTCCCGAAGACATCGCGCAGATGCAGGCGGCCATCGGCATCGGCGGCATCGAAGAGCTGTTTGCCGATATTCCGCAAAAATTTCGCCTGCGGGAAATTCCCGGCATGCCGGCCGCGCTCTCCGAGCAGGAAATCTGGGAGCGGATGAAGGCGCAGAGCGAAAAAAACCGGGCGCCGCGCGCAACGCTTACCGGCGCCGGGGCTTATCATCACTTCATTCCGGCGGTGGTGAATTCCATCGTCGGACGCGCCGAATTTTATACGGCTTACACGCCTTACCAGGCGGAAATCAGCCAGGGCATTCTCCAGGCCATTTACGAGTACCAGACCATGATCGCCTCTCTGACCGGAATGGAAATCGCCAACGCCTCCATGTATGACGGCGCTTCGGCCATGGCGGAAGCGGCCGTGCTGTGCGTCCGGATGTCCAACCGATCGAAAATCGCCGTGGCGCGTTCCGTTCATCCCCAGTACCGGCGGGTTTTGCAAACCTACCTGTGGGCCAACGGCTGCACGCTGACCGAAATTCCCTGGCTGCCCGCGGGCCAAATCGATCCGCCGGCGCTTTCCGCCGCGCTGGACAAGGAAACGGCTGCTGTCATCGTGCAAAGCCCGAATTTCTTCGGCTGCATCGAAGATATCGGGCCGTTGGCCGACGCGGCCCACCAACAGGGCGCGATGCTCATTGCCGGATTTACCGACGCCACAAGCCTGGGCCTTCTCAAGCCCGCGGGCGAAAGCGGAGCGGATTTCGTCGTGGGCGAGGGCCAGAGCTTCGGCAACCCGCTTAACTACGGCGGCCCGTATCTGGGGATTTTCGCGGCGCGCGAAAAATATCTGCGGCGGATTCCCGGCCGGCTCGCCGGCGCAACAGTGGATCAAAACGGCCGGCGCGGATTCGTCCTGACGCTGCAAACCCGCGAACAGCACATCCGCCGGGAAAAGGCCACCTCCAACATCTGCTCCAACGAAGCCCTCTGCGCGCTGGCGGCGGGGGTTTATCTGGCCGCGCTGGGCAAAAACCTGGGCAAGCTGGCCGCGCTCAACATCCACAAAACACAGTATCTGAAAAGCAAACTCCTGCAACTGGAAGGCTGGCGGGAAATATTTTCCGCACCGGTTTACAACGAATTCGCGCTTGCCTGCCCCGACGCGCGCTCTGTCAATGAGAAACTGCACAAAGAAGGCATTGTCGGCGGTTACGAATTGTCGAAGGATTATCCGGAACTGGACAACGCGCTGCTCTTTTGTGCGACGGAAATGCTGTCCAAAAATGATATTTACCGCGTGGCTGAAATTCTAAAGGATTCATAAAACGACCGATGATGTAGCGCGGACATTGATGTCCGCGAAAGC
>JAAZOZ010000098.1 GCA_012797505.1 Smithella sp.
CGACGCGCCGCTGAAATTCGGCGAGCACTGCTCCGCGTTCATCAATTCCGACATCCGCAACGCGATTCAGCAGGGCGCTTCCCGCGAGGACATCACGGCGGGCATTGTCACCTCCATCGTGTCCAACTACCTCAACCGGGTGGTGGGCAACCGGACGATCGGCCGGAACATCGTTCTGCAGGGAGGCGTCGCTAAAAACAAGGCAGTGCCGCTGGCTTTCGCGATGCTTCTCGACAAGAACATTCTGGTGCCGCCCGACCCCGAACTGATGGGCTGCTTCGGCGTCGGCCTGCTGGCCCGGCAGAAATTTGAAGAAGGGATTCTGACCAAACAAGCCTATGACATCGACGCGATTCTGGCCACGGACATCGTTTATGAAAAGGAATTTCCGTGCAAGGCCTGCGACAATTTCTGCCCGATCCGCGTGCTCGCCGTCAACGGCCACAAATACATGTTCGGCGGGCGCTGCAACAAATACGCAAACCTCCGGAAGAAAAAAGCGTTCGACGAAGCCTCCGTGGCGGACTACATCGAAAAACGAAACGACATTCTCTTCCGGGAATGCGCCCCCGATCCGGCCGCGCTTACCCGCAAGAAAGACGTGATCGTCGGCATTCCCCGCTGCTTCTCCATTTACACGCTCTGGCCGTTTTATTCCTGGTTCTTCCACACACTGGGCGTAGAGACGCTCCTGTCCCGGGAAATCCCGCCGGAGGGCACGGCCCGCGTGGAAAGCAGCTACTGCTTCCCGGCGGAAATCGCACACGGCGCCGTGCAGGACATCTACAACCGAAAGGTGGACTATATCTTTCTTCCGCATTTCCGGGACATGGACAGCTATGAAAAAACGGCTCCCGCCAATTTCTGCCCCATCACGCAGAGCCTGCCCTACTACATCCAAAAAGCTTTTCCGGAGATTCCGGAAGAAAAATACCTGACGCCGGTCGTCAGCTTTATGTACGGGCTGGAAAAAGCCGCCGAACCGTTTGTCGCCATGGCCGCGGAACTGGGGTTCGGCGAAGGCGAAGCGAAAAACGCCTTTGCCGTCGCCCATGAAAAGCAAATGGAATGCTTTGCCAAATTCGCCGAACTGGGGCGTCAGGCGCTCGAAGAAGCGCGCCGGGCTAAAAGACCCGTTATCGCGATTCTGGGCCGCCCCTACAACTCCTTTACCACCGACGCCAACATGGGCATCCCCCGGAAATACACTTCCCGCGGCTACTCGGTCATCCCCTTTGACATTCTGCCGTTTGCCGACCAGGTCATCTACCCCAACATGTACTGGTACTACGGCCAGCAGGACATGAAGGCCGGCACGCTCCTGAAAAACGAAGACAACATTTACATTACCTACATTTCCAATTTCTCCTGCGCGCCCGACTCCTTCATGCTGCATTATCTGAAGTGGATTATGGGCGTAAAGCCGTTTCTGATTCTGGAGCTGGATTCCCACACGGCCGACGCCGGCGTGGACACGCGCATCGAGGCGTTTCTGGACATCATCGAAGGCTACCGCTCCAAAATCGACGACATCCGCGAGGAGCGCTACGACAACGGCCTGCGCTTCATCAACCGCCCCGGCGAGGAAATCCACATTCTCAACAGCGCCACCGGCGAAAAAATCCCGATCAAACAAAACCCGCGGGTCAAACTTCTTTTATCCAATATGGGACGACTCTCCGCGGAGCTCGTCGGCGCGACCATCCGCGGCCTGGGCATCAACGCCCAGACCATGCCCGTGCCGGACGTTTACACGCTGCAAATGGCGCGCAATCACGCATCCGGCAAGGAATGCCTGCCCTCGCATCTGGTTTTGGGCAGCGCGCTGAAATATTTTTCTTCCGACCGGTACCGCAAGGATGAAATCTACATTCTCTTCGTGCCGACGACCACGGGTCCCTGCCGGACCGGC
>JAAZOZ010000099.1 GCA_012797505.1 Smithella sp.
CGATGCCCTGGTCCTTGATCGCATTCAGACCAGCCTGACCCGGCTGAGGCTTCCGCGGATGGGAGAGATTCTGGAAAAAATGGTTCAGGCGGCGGAGCAAGGGAGCAAGAGCTATCTTTCCTTTCTCGACGATCTTCTGGAAACAAACAAGAGCCGTCATTTTATAAAAAGAACTCCGGTTCACGGCGAGGAGAAGAAAAAGCATTCTCTAATTCCTGTTTGTGCCACAGGTAATTTTCGTCATCAAAATACTTTGCCTCCATCGGGCAGTTTTTAATACAGGCGCAGCATTTAATGCAGATCCCTGTTATTCTGGATTCATCATTCGTATCAATGGACCCCACGGGACAAAGACTGACGCAGAGGCCGCAGTGAATGCAGTCGTCGCTGGTTTTGGGAACGACCTTGAGGATGGAGACGGGATTGCCGTCTTTATCTTTGGGCCGGTAGTAGGGCTGGTAAGGTTTATTCCCGGGAACGGATACGGTTTTTGGGGCATTTTGGAAAGCCGTAAGCTTTTGGTAAATCAGTCCGGCAAATTCCGCGACACGGGACAGGTCCTGCTGATCCGGACGGTTTTGCCCCAAAATTCTGGAAAAGGAATGTTCGCCGATGAACGCGCCGGCGGCAATGACTTTGAAGCCCCTTGATACCAGAATATCCCGCCACTCGACGAGCGCATCGTCATAATGGCGGTTGCCGTAAACCACCACGGCAACAGTCAGAGCGCCGTTCCCCTGCGTTTCATTGAGATAGTTTAATAAAACATTGGGAACTCTGCCTGCATAAACAGGCAAGCCGGCAACCACAAGGTCTTGCGGCGTGAAGGATGCCGGCGACCTTCTGGCATCCGGCAGCGTGAAATCAACATTTTCCGCTGCCTTCCCGCCTGAGCTCTCCGCAAGCTTTCCGGCTATTCCAGTCACAATTTTCTTGGTCGTTTCCGTGGCGCTGAAATAAAAGGTATTGATAGAAAAATTCATAAAATCGCGCTCCCCCATGAAATCTTTATTTGTTCGGCCGCATGTTTTCCGGCATCTGGACGACGACGACTTCGCCTTGCGCGCAGACCTTTCCTTCGGCCAGCAGACGCGTTTCAACAACAACCCGGCGGCCTTTGATCATCTTCACTTTTCCCCGGACTTCAAGAGGAACGCCGATCGGCGTGGGCAGCAGGTAATCCACATGCAGCGACGCCGTCACAAACCGAAGCGGCGGATCGGAGCCCATTTCCCGTCCCTCCGCGCGGTATTTTGCCGCCGACGCAGTGCCGGTGGAGTGGCAGTCGATGAGCGAGGCAATGAGTCCACCGTAAACAAATCCGGGAATGGCGGTGTGGTAGTCTCTGGGGGTGTAGGTGCAGACGGATTCCTCTCCATCCCAGAAACTTTTGATTTGCAGTCCTTTTTCGTTGAGGCTGCCGCAGCCGTAACAGTGGCTCAGATCATCCGGATAGTAGTCCTGAAATGCTTTTTGCGTCATAAAAGCTCCTTAATTTGGTGGATAGTGAATAGTGGATGGTGGCTCATGGCTCATAGCATGTTACCCTATGACCCATTGCCCATGGTTCGACTGGCTCACCATGACAATTGAACCATCAGCGGGGTAAAGCCCCGCACTACATTGTCCTGTCATCCGTTACCTTGTTTTTATTGAAATGTCAGCTTTGTTCCCGCCATGTTCAAAATGAACTGCTGCGGCATCTGTTTTTCCATTTCCATAATCGCCTTTCGTCCGGTGCAGTGCGTGGGAATGACGTACGCGGGATTCATTTTCTGAAGTTCCTTGGTTGTCCGGTCGATCAGGGGTTCGAAAAACGGACCGGAGAGATGGAAGCCTCCCATGACGGCGTGAATCCGGTCGATGCCGGTGGTTTTTACGGCGTATTGAACGGTGTTGACAATTCCGGCATGCGCGCAGCCGGATAAGATGACCAATCCTTTGTCTTTCAGGTGCATGACAATGAAGGAATCGTCTTCGATGGCGTCCCAGCTTTCCTTGCCGTCTTTCCGGGAATGGGGGAGGGGCCAGCCTTTTTCGAAATCCGTGGTGTGCGGAATGCCGCCCAGAAAGAGAACAGTTCCGTCCAGCATCGGATACGGCTCCTCCGCTTCAATGATGGTGAGCCCCGCCTGCCGGACCATATCACGCGAAAATGGAGGGAAATAGACCTTGAATTCTTCACTGAATTTAAGATACCGCGGTGACTGGAAAGCGGCCGGGTGCACAACCAGAGGAAGGCCGGTCCTGCCGGTCATTGCGGTCAGTTTGGCCATACCGCCGGTGTGATCGCTGTGCCCGTGCGAAAGCGCTGCAACTTCCACGTCCTTGAGATCAACGCCCAGGGTTTGCGCGTTTTGAGCCGCGCCGTTTTCAGAGAAGCCGAAATCAAAAAGCATCGTGCGCGTTTTTTCTTCCGCCGTGACTTTGACCAGCGCGGAGAATCCGTGCTCCGCTCCGATGGAGGCTTTGATCTCACCGTCCTTTAAAGGCACGGCCCGGGTGACGACGGCATTGTTGTCCATGGCCGTCATCTCGATGTAATTGTCCTGCAGGGTCAGAATTTCAACTTTATCCGCAATTTTCAATGCTGCATCCGCCATAACTTTACCCCCTCCTTTTATTTGAGGGAAACCGGATCATCCACGGGCGCGTCCACGACCGTCTGCGCAATGGCCGAAGTGCATCGACCGCTTTCGTTCTGCTAACGGTATGGCGATTTTCATGGCTGTTTCTCCCTACGAACCCAGTTTTTTTGTTGAGTTCATATCCTGAATCCGATGAATAATATCCTGCAAAATTTTTCCGGTTGCTGTTTCCGAAAAGTGGTGGATGAACACCCGGCCGGAATCGCCGGACCGGGCGAGAGCCGGATCCATGGGAATCGCGCCCAGAAACGGAACCTTCATATCGGAAGCAATTTTTCGTCCTCCACCTTCCGGCAGGATCTGAGTGAGCTCCCCGCACCTGGGGCAGACAAAGCCGCTCATGTTTTCCACCACGCCCAGAACGGGCACATTGACCTGCCGGCAGAAGCTGATGGATTTGCGCACATCGATGGCCGCGATCTTCTGCGGCGTGGTTACGATTACCGCGCCGTCGAGCGGTTGGATCAACTGGCACAGGGACAGTGGTTCGTCGCCGGTGCCCGGAGGAGCATCGATAATCAGATCATCCAGATCGCCCCAATTCACGTCCGTCAGGAACTGCTTGATGACGCCCATTTTCATCGGACCGCGCCAGATGACCGCGTCATCGGGATTGTGCAGTAAAAAACCCAGCGACATGACTTTCAAACCGCCGAATTCCACCGGAAAAAGTTCGCCGGGATTGCCTTTGAGCGATTCACCTTCCAGCCCCAGCATGGTGGGAACGCTCGGGCCGTGGATGTCCATGTCCAACAAACCCACGCGCAGTCCATGGAGCGCGAGCGCTGTCGCCAGGTTGACGGCTACCGTGCTTTTGCCGACGCCGCCCTTGCCGGAGAGCACAACGATTTTATGCCGGATGCGGCAAAGCCTGGCCTGCAGACGGCGTCGGTCCGCATACGCTTCCTGGTTTTCATTTTGTTCCTGTTGCTTCGCCGGGCAGCCCGCATCGCTGCATGAGTCACACGTTTTCTTGCTTTCCACTTTGGTTTCTTCCTCCCGTTTGTATGGCATCGGTCAGTTCGGCCATTGCCGGACAAGGGTAAGGATATGCCCGGACGGCCTGTTCTGCCGGCGTTTATCTTGCTGTTCCAATTAGTGCTCGTGGCAGGTGTGTTCGTGCTGCGAGCAGGATAGCCCCGAATCGGCAAGCGAGCCGGCGAGCCATTTCTGAACCACTTCCCTGACGTTTCCGGAACAGCCGCGCAGCACCTCAATGCCGTTCGCGCCCAGAACGTTTACGGCGCCCTGTCCCATATTCCCGGCCAGCATGTATTTGACGCCCATCTGGGCCAGGATCAAGGAGATATCCGATTTGCAGCCGCATCCCGGCGGCGGTGTGATAATTTCTTCCGAGAGAATATTTTTGTTGTCGTCAGTCGTGAATACGGTGAAATACTCACAATGACCGAAATGTTCGTCAACCTGGTTTTGATAGGACGGCAGTGCGATTTTCATACAGTTCTCCTTTTATAATGATGGGTGATTTTTTCTAAGCCGGGAGCCTTTGCCCCGGCGGCAGAAAGCGATTTCGTTTAATGTTACTTTTCCACCTTCAATTTTCAGCGCTTTGGCGTTGATCAGGACATCGGCGATCTTTTTTCGCGCAGAGGCGACGATTCTGCCGAATGTCTGGCGGGAAATATTCATCCGGGTCGCGGCTTCTTCCTGGTAAAGCTGTTCATAATCCGCGAGGCGAACGGCTTCAAATTCGTCAAGGCTCAGAACCACTTCTTCCAGATCCGCCGTAGGGATACCCCGCGGTTTGAAATAATTTTTATCAGGTATTCCGCATATTTGACGATGACATTTCGGTCTGGGCATTTCCTGAAACTCCTCTAATAATAATTATAAGCATATGCTCATAATATGTCAAGATCAAAATTCCGGCAGTTCGTCCGGATTTATATGACATCTTTTTAGATCGGATTTTCTGCCGGAAATTTCATGGATCCAACGCAAAAATGGACTGTTCAAAAAAGTTCTCATCGTGTAGACTCCGAAACAAAAAAGGGAGGGCCTGACGTGATGAATTCCTCTGTAACGATCAACGGCATCAGATCTTTTCGACGAATCGCTCTGGCTTTCGGCCTGCTGGTTTTGCTGCCCTGTGTCCTGAGCCTGATTAATATAACGTTTGCGCATCACTGGAAAATCCATTTCTTTCCGGCGGCAATCTTTCTGGCGGCCGTTTGCTTCGGTCCGGCGGGCGGCCTGGCAGCCGGTATCACCGGTTCGCTTTACTCAGCGATTTTGCTCGGCAATCCCTACCTGCTCATCGGTAATGCCTTGCTGGGATTGATGACGGGCGTGTTCTTCAGAAAAACCGGTAAAGTCATACCGTCGGTTGGGCTGGCTTTTGCCTGTCAGTTGCCCTGGCTGGTCGTGACGGATTTTTATTTTGTCGGTTTGCCCGCTGTCTATATTGCCAAACTGACGATTGTCCTGTTTCTGGGGAATCTTCTGTGGGCGCTGCTTATTCATCCTGCCGTCGGGCCGGTCAAAAAATATTTATGCTGATGCCTGATTTTACGCGGTATTCCCTCGCGCTTCTGGAAGGCGGGCAAATGCTCTATTGCGCAGGAGGGGGCGGTCTGCGTCCGCTGTGGGATGCCCTGGAAAAATTTCAGGGAAGGTCCGGCCTGATCCTGCACGATAAAGTAATCGGACTGGCAGCGGCGATGCTGATTGTCCGCTCCGGCATCGTTGTCGAAATCCATACAAAAGTGGCATCCCGGCCGGCCGTAGACTTCCTGGAAAAAAACGGGATCATTCTTCACGCCGCCGAGGTGGCGGCCAACATCCTCACCCGCGATCAAAGCGCGGTCTGTCCCGGTGAAATCATCGCGCTGAGTTGCTCCAATACCGATGATTTTATGAAGAGCATCAGGGCGTTTCTCGGTTCTCAGGCGAAGGGCTCCCATTAGCCATGCGGCTCTTTTCATCGGTCTGAAAAGGGACGGTCATGAGGTTCAATGGTTTTCCGACGGGCGTCCATCCGGGCAGTGTTCCTGTCTTACACATGAGCGTCCAGCCACAATCGCAGGTCTTGGAGCACTTTGATCCGGTCTTGGGCGAGCTCGTTGTAAACCTCATGCTTAAGACCTTCGTATAGCTTGAACGTCTTGTCTTTTGCTCCAACCATTTCAAAGAGTTCCTTCTGTCCGGAAAAGGCGGTGTCACGGGAGCCCAGTTGAATAAGAACCGGGATTTGAATTTCGCCGGAATTTTCCGCGCCGATAACGACATACCGGTTCATCTCATAGGCCAGCCTTGGGGTGATCACGTTGTACACGAGAGGATCTTCCACGTAGGCCTTGACCACCTCCGGATCCCGGGAGATAAAATCCGGCGGAAGCGGCGATTTTACATGAATCGACGGCAGCAGACGGGAAAGGATTCTGGTTGCGGCAAGCAGGATCTTCGGGATGTTCGTTCCCGGCCGCGAGCCGGTGCCCGATAACACAAGCCCCCGGATTCCCTCCGCGCTTTGCTCGACCAGGTTCATGGCAATGAGGCTTCCCATGGAATGGCCGAGGACAAAGCAGGGGAGTTTAGGAAATTTTGTCCGGATGACCTCACGCTGGAACTGCTTTTCATCGTCAATAAACTCCTGAAAGCTCATGACGTGCCCGCGCTTTCCCTCGCTTTTGCCGTGTCCGCGGTGATCGGTGCCGAAAACGGCATAGCCTGCCGGCAGAAGCTCGCCCACCACATTTCCGTAACGGTCAATGTGTTCGGCGTAGCCGTGAATGACGTGCACCACTGCTTTGGGGGCATTGTCCGGCGTCCATCCCTTCCAGTAGATGGACGTCCCATCGTGCGCCTTGAAATTTCCGGATTGCGTTTTCATGAGGATCTCCTTTCGTTGGGTTACCGCCGGCTCCCGGAGGCGCCGGATGCTTTGCAACTTTTTTTCGGAGAAATTCCAACAGGAATATAAACCAGGAACGGAACGGAAACAAGGAAAATGATTTCAGCGGTTCTTGCGCGTTCGTTGACGGGCCGGCTTATGCTCTTGCTCCTGTCTGGAGGATGCGACGGCGGCGATGATGGCCGCGCCGATTCCCGAACCGTCCGACGTTGTACAAAGAGCAATCCTCTCGGCGCGGCGGGCGAAGAGCTCTTCCAGGACGCACCGCACGTTTTCCGGATAGCCGGGATATTTTTCGAACAGGGCGCCGTCGATGGCGATGGTGTGTTTTTTTTCAAGATTTGCGTCCATCCAGGTGACCACGGCCGCCAGGGCCGCTCCGGCAATACGGGCCGACCGTCTTGAGACGATTCGGCAGACGTGGTGAGCTGCGTCCCGGTCCTGATCGGAGGCGTCCGGGATGCCGATGGCCGCGAAAAAGTCTTCTCCCGGGACGGTCAGAGACATCTGCTCCGAACTGACGGCGTGTTCGCGGACCAGAACGGACCGGTGCTTTTTTTCAAGCAGTATTCCCCGGTCCGTCATGTCCAGCAGGATCAGCCGGACCAGTTCGCCGATATACATTCCGGACACCATCTTTTCCATCCGCTGGCGGCCGGGATTGAGGGTGATGCGATCCAGCGCCTGATCGCAGGCGTTGGTGTCGAGCTTGTCGAAATTGCCCCATTCCAGGTTGAGGATCATTTCCTGCCGGGGTTGTGGAGACAGACCCTTTGCCGGTCGGCTGTTTTTTTCCGGATAGCAAGCGTTTGTGCCTGTGCCGAGGATGACGCCCATGTCGCAGGAAGGATCGGCGTAGCTTTTTGTCGCCAGTGTTCCCACTGTGTCGTTAACCAGGGCCGTGACCGAAACCGCTTCGATGCGTTTGCGCCTGAGCGCGTCGGAAAGCAGGGCGACGACATTTTGTCCCGCGACGCCCGGGGCGGTAAATCCTTTGGTCCAGTTCAAAAGAACTCCGGCATTGACGGCGCTCTGCGCGACGGGGAAAGAAAAGGTGAAGGCCAGATCCCGGTGCTCTTTGGGGTCGAGCCGGTGCTCTTCCAGAAAAACAGCGACGCCCTCGGCCAGAAAATCGAAAAGCTCTTCCCCCGGTCCGCGCATGACGGTTTCCGGGACGGCCAGACGGTTCACGGCTGAAATTTCCGCTTTGCCCCGGCCGTCCAGGCGGACCGCCAGGACACGCAGGTTGGTGCCGCCCAGATCGAGCGCCAGAAAGCGTCCCTGCTCCTTGCCCGTAGGACGGCCGACATAGGAGGGAAGCATTCTTAAGGAACTGGTTTGCCCGTTCAGGCCGCGTTTCATCTCCTCGTGGAAACGGGCGGCGGCGCCTTGTGCGTCCGCGGGAGAAAAGGAAAAAAGATTTTCCAGATTCGATAGATATTTACGGATGGTTTGATTCATATCCGGCACACAAAAAGCCCCGTGCGCTTCCGGCGAGGGCGTGAATCCGGAGAGACCTGCACAACTTCATTTTACGTCATTCCCGCGAAGACGGGAATCCAGGAAATACTTGATCATACTGGATACCGGCCTGCTCCGGTATGACAAAGGTACTCGATTTGTAGTCTTTTGCAAAGCTCTCCCGGAATCGGCGGCGCTCCGGAGTTATATCCGGTGCGGTGCGCTTTTGTTTTTCCAGACGACCACGCGGTTTCGACCTCTGTGTTTGGCTTCATAAAGCGCCTGATCCGCCCTTTCGAAGAGCTCCGCGGGGAGAACGGCTTCCGTATAGTCGGTGAACGCCACACCGCCGCTGACCGTCATCCGGATCTTTCTCAGGTCGTCTCCAAAGTCATGTTCCGCACACAGAGAGGTTATTCTTTCGGCCAGATGGAGCGCTTCCTCCACACGGGCATCCGGCATGAGCAGAATAAACTCTTCGCCGCCGTAGCGGCTGACCAGCGTGGATCCTTTGCGCACGTGGTTCATCATGAGCGCGGAGAATTGGCGCAGAACTTCGTCGCCTGTCAGGTGGCCGAAAGAATCGTTGACTTTTTTAAACTCGTCAAGATCGAAAAGAATGACGGACAGGTGTCCGCTGTTTCGCTTGAGCTTGGCGAGCTCTTCTTCCACCCGAATTTCATAGAACCTTCGGGTGTAGAGATTGGTAAGACTGTCATGAATGACCCTGGAAAACAGCTTCGCGTTTTCCAGGGAAACGGCCAGGGCGGTGCTGAGGACTCTCAATTGCTGCGCCTCGAAAAAATCGTAGCAACGATCCGCAGGAATTTCGATCGTGGCCAGTCCCACTGCGCGCAAGGAAGATCCGACCAGCGGCAGGCATAAACATTGGGTTTCTCCAAAGCGTTCGCCTTTTGCAGGCAGGGGGACCTCTCCTTCCAGGGCAAGCGGAGCGACGCCAACCGTTTTTTGAGACACCCATTTCCCGGAAACCGTTCCTTCCACGGGGAAAGACACCTTCGGTCGGACGGATTGGTTTTGATGAAAAGCTCCATCTACTTTCAGCGTCTTGCCTGATTCGTCGAGACTCATGATGGCGATTCTTTTTCCCCGTGAGAAATCGGCCAGCGTTTCCAGAGCGATGTCGATCAGAATTTCCCTGTCGGTAAACGCGGTGAGAAGCCGGGTGCCGAAATTGAGAAGAAAGAATTCCTCGTCAAAACCGGAGCCCAGCTCGCAGTCGGCAAAAACGCCGGAGGCGTGTCCCGCTGCGGCCTGAATCTGTTTTTCCATGTCGTTCCTTTAATACACGTTGCCATCTGGTTGTTCAGGAAAAGGAAACAGAAAAGCATTTCATCAGGGCTCCTTTTTCCTGCGGCCCGAAGTATAGGACAGGCAGGTCCGCTCTGTCAAAGAGAATCTTTTTTTCCGCTCACAGACGATATTCGCGTTCCTGCCGTCCGGCGGCGCTTCGGGCCGGCTATTTCAAAACCACCCGGTTTCGTCCGGATGCCTTGGCCTCGTAAAGGGCGGCATCCGCCCGTCCGATGAAGCTGTCCTCGGTGTCGGTGGGCCCAAAGAGGGTGGCGCCCAAACTGACGGTTACCTTCCGGTCGATTTCCGGAAACACGTTTTCTTCAATGGCTTTTCGGATTCGCTCCGCGCAATCCAGGGCTGCCGCGGCAGGTGAATCGGGAAGAAGGACGATGAATTCTTCTCCGCCATAGCGCGCGACAATGTCTTCTTTCCGGCACGTCTGTTTCAGAATGGAGGCTACTCCGATCAGCACCGCGTCGCCTGCGCCGTGCCCGAAGGTATCGTTGATGAATTTGAAATGGTCGATGTCCGTCATAAGCGCGGACAGCGGACGGCCGTGGCGTCTGGCTTTGGACAGTTCCACGTCCATCCTTTCCTTGAGCTGACGCCGGTTGGTGAGCCCGGTCAGGGGATCGGTGTTCATCAGACGGGTGATGGTTTCATTGGCCGCTTCCAGCTCCCGGTTTTTTTTGCTGAGCTGCCGGGTCAGATCGGTCAGTTCATCCGTGAGCCGGGACAGCGTGGCGACCATTTCATGATCGGTCAGACGGACGGTATGCGCAAAAATGAGATAGTGCTCGTGGACGTTTAGGACATGACCCGACAGGGAATATTCCAGCGGGCCATCCAGCGTAAATGTCAGCTTCACGGGCCGGCAGTCTGCACGGACACAATCCCACCCGGCCTGGAGGCCTTCCCGGAGAAAAGCCTGGATGGATTTGCCGACCGGTTTGTCCGATAATCCGACGCTCTCCAGGAAGAAGGCGTTGCAATCCAGGATAACGCCATTTTGGTCCAGAAGGATCATGGCCATCCTGCCTTGAGACAGCAGGTAGCCGGTGATTTCCTCCGGATTTTCCCGCAGAAGACTTTCCAGATCGGTTGGCGCGCCTCGGCCTTTTACCATGACTGGACCTGCCGGATGGCGGACGGGGGATCTTCCGCCCAGGCGTCGGCGCCGATTTTCTGCCAGAGCGTGCGGTCCGCGTTGAAGGCGGCCCCGCCGACCAGAATCTTGACGGAGCTCAGGGCGGAATCGTTCCTGATGCCGGAAATGATGGTCGCGACCCGGTCCATGTTGAACGGCATGGTCACGGAGATGGCCAGAAAACGCGGATCAGCTTTTCTGACCAGCTTGATCAGCTCTTCGACTGGCGTGTTCGCGCCCAGGAAGAAAATGTCCCAGCCGTCCGCTTCCAGCATATCGGCCAGAATTCTTGCCCCCAGCTCGTGAAATTCGTTGGGCGCGGAGGTCACCACGGCTCTGCCCCGGTTTGCGGAAGAAACAGGCAGTCTGGCGTAAAGGCCGGCCAGGATTCTTCCCACCATGGAAGTGGCCATGTGCTCTTCGGCAGCGCTGATCTTGTCCTGTTCCCAGAGTCTGCCGATTTCATACATGACCGGCTGGATCAGCCCCAGGTAAAGGGCTTCCTGCCCGTTTTCCCTCTCCAGAACGGAGCCGGCGATTTTCATGCCCAGCGGAAAGTCCGCCGCCAGAAGGCAGGCGCCAAACTTTCTGCGTTCCTCCTTCAATTCCGGGTGGGGTTCCCGCTTGTCGGGGAGGATCGCGGAAAGTTCAATCATTCGTCCATGGTTTTTCAGCATCCAGTCGTAAACGGCGTTGATTTCCTTCGACGCTTCGGGGGTGAGAAATGTTTTAACCGCGTTTTTCCAGGCTTCCAGTTCCCGGGGAAAATAGTCAAAGGAGAAGCCGTGCGCGTGGTAGGAGCGGTATACCCAGGGGACGGTTTTCACCAGCAGCTCAAAGCTGTTGAATTCAAAGACGGTGGACATGAAATCGAGGTGATTGCTGTGATTGTCCCGCATCATGCTCATGGGGTTGCCGCCGATCAGGTCGGCGATGCGGGGGTGCTCGGTCATTGAAGCATTGACGTGATCGAGCAGGGAGTCCTTCACCTTTACGTAAAGAGCGGCCGCTTCCGGGCGGATCCGCAAAGACTTCCGCGCGTCCTGGATTAAAAGTTCTTCTTGCATGAGCCCTCCCGATTTTAGATTTTAAACTCGCCGCCTTCATAGATCACGGTTTTTCTTCCGTTTGTCATATGCGCCGTAACGGTTTTGGGCTCCGTGTTGACCAGATCCCAGTGCAGGGCGGAGTCGTTGAATCCCAGATTTTTCCTGAGCGCCGGGGTCAGACGCGAGGGGTTGCCGCTGAATGTGTCGCTGTAGGAGGACCCCAGCGCGACATGGCAGTTGCCTTCTTTCCCGCCGAAGTTTTCATCGAAAAGCGTTTCCGCCATGAAGCGGTCAATCCGGGAAAAGCGCCTGTCCGTGAGGGAGAACTCTCCGAGCCGGCAGGCTCCGGGATCCATGGCGAGCTGTTTTTTCACAAAGGCCTCGCCCTGTGCCGCCTCGACGGCGACGGCCTTTCCCCTGGCGAACGAAATGCGGACATCCTTTACATAGTTTCCGCTGCGGAAGGAGGGAAGGTTGGCATAGTACACGCCCTCGGTTCCCCGCCAATCCGGAGAAACAAACACTTCAAAGCTGGGCACGTTATGGCCGGAAACCCCCGCCCATTTGCGTTGTTCACCAGGCGTGATCCGCAGATCCATGGAGTCGGATTCCAGGTGAAAGGATTTGACGGCAAGCGAACTGAGCGCTTTCTTGATGTGGTCGACTTCCCGGTGGATGGCTTTCCATTCGGAAACAGGATCTTTTTTATCAAGGTAGCAGGCCCGGATAACCTGGCGGGCATATTGCGCAAGCGGCATGTTGGCCTGGCGCGCCAGTTCCTCCGTGGGCAGCAGGCACAGTGTCCAACTGTATTTGCGCAGTTCCTCCCGCCCGTCGAGAATGTTCTTGAGCGGTTTTCGGGCGACCATCGCTTTGCCGATTTTGGCCGGATCGACGTCCCGAAGATGCGTCAGCGATTCGGGCGCATGGAGAAAGATCCGGCCGTGGATGTGACGATAAAGCTCTTTGTCGCCGGGAGCCAGAAAAGTCAGTTGCTGCGGGCCGGCTTTGTGGTAAAAACTCTTTTCCATGCGGAAGGTGGCCGCCATTCGCTGGACGGGGTGAACGCCCTTGTCCATCAGTCTGTCGTAGAGAATTTCGGCAAGCCGAAGCGCCGGCCGGTCATACTGAATCAAAATGATGTCATTTTTCTTCAGGGCGGATTTTTTTGCCGTTGCAAGCGCCCAGAGGAGGACGTCGGCGTAATGTTGAAGATTTTTCTCAGTAAGCATGTTTACGATTTCCTTTGAAATATTTTTTTGCCTTTGCCGCATTTGCACAAAACCATAGACGCAAAGCGGCGGCAGTGTCAATAAGTAACTGATTCCGGATAGATAAAAAATCCGCCCGGGCAAACCCCCGCTTGAATTTTGCAACCCTTCATGATAGCTTGACCGCCAATGGCACAAAGCCGTTCCTGTTTGGGTCTGAAAGGAAAAACTTGAAATATTATCCGGTGTTTTGGGACATCACAGGGAAGAAATGCGTCGTCATCGGCGGGGGAGAAGTTGCGGCCAGAAAAGTTGCGCGTCTTCTGGATTGCGGGGCGAAGGTGCATGTGGTGAGCCCCCTTCTTGTCCCTGAACTGGCGGATTTAAAAAAACGGGGCCGGATCGGGCACATCGCCGGTGAATATGCGGACGAGCATCTGTCCGGAGCCGCTCTGGTGATCGGGGCAACGGATGACGAAGAAATCAACGCCTCCATATCCCGGGACGCAAAGGCCAGGGGCATTCCCGTCAATATCGTGGATGACCCGCAAAAATGCGATTTTATTTTGCCCTCCCTGGTGGAGCGGGGCGATTTGACCATCGCCTGCGGCACCGGAGGAAATTCCCCGGCGCTGGCGCGGCGTTTGCGGGAGGAGCTGGAGGCCGCCTACGGCGAAGAATACGCGGCGCTGCTGGATATTCTTGGACAGTTGCGGAGCAAGATGGAAAAGAACGCCGGCAGGGGCCGGGTTTGGTTCGATCAGTTGATGGCTGCGGGCCTGCTGGAGAGCCTCCGGCAAAAAGATGCTGACGCGGCAAAAAAAATCGTCCGCGAAATTACGGGCGAGGAGGTGCGCATTGACTAGCGTGGAAGGGATTCTCTTCGCGGCGGCTCTGTTTTGCTGCTCGCTGGCCACGGGGGGCTACCTGATTTCCCTGCTGGTCCGAAGAGTGGCGCTTGCCAAAATATCCACGTGGATTCTGGCGGCAGGTTTTATGCTGCTGGCTCTGAATCTTCTTTTCGCGGCAGTTCACTGGACCGACTGGAGCAGTTTCGGATCGCGCCATTTTCTGTCGATTTATGCATGGGTGATTGCCGGCATCTATCTGGGCCTGCAGTTGAAAACCAAAACCCGACTGCTGGGCGCCTTTATCGCGCCGTTTATTCTGCTGTTTTTGATTGCCGCCGCAGGCCAGGGATCCGACAGGAATCTCGTGCCGTCCCAGTGGCAGGGCGGGCTCACGACGCTGCACCTGGTGCTGGCGATTGCCGGCGAAGCGCTGTTTGTTCTGGCTTCCGCGGCCGGGGCGATGTTCCTGATTCAGAATAATCTTCTGAAAAACAAAAAGCCGGGTCCGCTGGGCCGCCTGCTGCCGTCGCTTGGCGACCTTGACCAAATCAATCACTTCGGGTTGCTGTGGGGGTTTCCTCTGCTGACGCTCGGCATGATCGGGGGAGCGGTTTATGCCGCTTTTGTCTGGGGCGGTTCCTGGCCCGCCGATCCCAAGGTGGTCTGGTCCTTTGCCGTCTGGGTGTTTTACGGGTTTCTGCTGCACCAGCGGCTGGCGATCGGATGGAAGGGTTCCCGGATGGCGGTGCTGTCCTGTCTGGGACTGATCGCCTTTTTGTTGTCGGCGTTAGGGATACGGTTTTGCCTGGCAACCGTGCATAACTTTATTTGAAAGAAGCCATGATCGGACTGGTCGGATTAAATCATAAAACGGCGCCGCTGGCCGTGCGCGAAAGGCTTTTTGCCGGATGCCAGGAGCAGGCGAATCTGCTTGCGGACCTCAAGGCGATCGACGGCGTGCTGGAGATTCTTCATCTTTCCACCTGCAACCGCGTGGAACTGGTGGCCTCCCTGGAGGACGCGCCGCGGGCGCTGGGTGAGCTCGAATCTTTTCTGGCGCGCTACGGCGGCCTTGCGGACGAAGAAGCCGCGGCCTGTCTGTACACCTATCGGGACCGGGAGGCGATCCGGCATTTGTTTCGCGTGACATCCAGCCTGGATTCGCTGGTGATGGGCGAGGCGCAGATTCTGGGGCAGGTGAAGGACGCCTACCGGCTGGCGCTGGCGCAAAACGCCACCGGCGTTGTGCTCAACCGCCTGATGCACCGCGCGTTTCGGGCGGCCAAACGCGTTCGGACGGAAACAGGCATTGCGGCCAACCCCGTGTCGGTGAGCTTTGCCGCGGTGGAGCTGGCCAAGAAAATTTTTGGAACGCTCGCCGGCAGGAAGATTCTGATCATCGGCGCCGGTGAAATGGCGGAATTGACCTGCACACACCTGGTGGGAAACGGCGCGGAGGATATAACCGTTGTCAACCGGTCACCCGCGCAGGCCCGGCTGCTTGCCGAAAAGTTTCACGGCGCGGCCGTAGGCCTTGAAGCCCTCGACGAAGCGTTGTGCGATGTGGATATTGTTATCAGCTCCACCGGCGCGCCGACGTATGTCGTGACCGGGGAGATGGTCCGCCGCTGTCTGCGCAAGCGAAAGAACCGGCTGCTGTTTCTGGTGGACATTGCCGTGCCGAGGGACATTGATCCGGCGGCGGACGAAGTTGAAAACGTCTATCTGTACAACATCGACCACCTGCAGGACATTGTCGACGAAAACATCAAAAACCGGCGTCGCGAGGCGCTGAAGGCCGAGGCGATTATCGAAGAAGAAGTGGCCAATTACACGAACTGGCTCAAGGAGCTGGAGGCCGTGCCCACCATTGTGTCGCTCCGGAGCAAGGCCGAAGGCATTGTGCGGACGGAGATGGAGAAAGCGTCGGGCTGGATGGAAAATCTGGAAAACGCAGACCGCGAAAAAGTCGAAGCCCTGGTGCACGGCATCGTCAACAAGGTGCTGCATGCGCCGGTTGCGGTCATGAAGGAAGAAAGCGCCGAATTCGCCTCCCAGGATATCGTAGCGGCGGCGCGCCAGCTCTTCCGGCTGGATGATTGAAGAAGATACGGCAATTGAAGGGGCATCCCTTCGCTCAGCGGATGCCCCGATTCAACTGCTGCGAGCAGGATGGAAAGGTAAAAGATGAAGATTAAAGTTGGCACGAGAGGAAGCAAACTGGCGCTGGCGCAGACGAATTCCGCGGTGGCCGGTCTGAAGAAAGCGGCGCCGGAGATCGAGGCGGAAATCTGCGTTATCCGGACCAGCGGCGATATTATGCAGGATGTGTCTCTGACGCAGATCGGCGGGCAGGGGGTTTTTGTCAAAGAAATTGAAGAGGCGCTGCTTTCCGGTCAGATTGACCTGGCCGTCCATTCCATGAAAGACGTTCCCGGAGAGACTCCGGAGGGGCTCGTCTTTGCGGCGATTCTGCCGCGCGAGGACGTCCGCGATGTTCTGGTGACCCGTGGCAGGATTAAATTTGAATATTTGCCAAAGGGGGCCAAAATCGGGACCGGCTCCCAGCGGCGCGGCGCGCAGTTGAAATCGTTTATGCCGGATCTGGAGATTGTTCCGCTGCGCGGCAACATTGACACGCGCCTGAAAAAGATCGAAACGGAGAATCTCACCGGCGTGGTTCTTGCCGCGGCGGGCGTGAAGCGTCTGGGCTACGGGGAAGTGGTTACACAGTTTCTGCCGACGGAAATCATGCTGCCGGCGGTGGGCCAGGGCGCTCTGGGGCTTCAGGTAAGAAAAAGCGATGCGGAGCTGGCGGGGCTGTGCGCGAGGCTCAACCATGCCGTAACTGAAGCGGAAGTGACGGCGGAGCGCGCCTATCTGCGGGCGCTGGGCGGCGGCTGCCGGCTGCCGATTGCCGCATACGGCTTCATGGAAGGCAAGCGCCTGACGCTGGAAGGCCTGCTGGCCGCGCCCAATGGAAGGGAAGTGCTGCGCGACAAGGTCTGGGGAGAACCGGATGAGGCCGAGGCCATGGGACAGAGACTTGCGGAGATGATCCTGGAAAAAGGCGGCCGCCGCCTGCTGGAGTTGATGGGGTAAAATGAAAAAAGCCAAACCTGGGAAAGTCTATATCATCGGCGCGGGGCCGGGGGATCCGGGGCTCATCACGATCAAGGCGGCCCGCTGCCTGGGACTGGCTGATGTGGTGGTTTACGACAATCTGGTCAATGAAGACCTCCTCGCCTATGCGCCGGCCGGCGCCCGCGTCATTTACGCGGGCAAAGAGGGAGGAAACCACACGCTGACGCAGGACAAAATCAACGAGCTCCTGGTCCGCGAGGCTCTGGACGGCTGCACGGTGGCGCGCCTCAAAGGCGGCGATCCCTTTATCTTCGGCCGCGGCGGCGAAGAAGCGGAAGAACTGGCCGCCCGGCACATTCCCTTCGAAGTGATTCCCGGCGTAACTTCCGCAATCGCGGTGCCGGCCTACGCGGGCATTCCGCTCACGCATCGGGGGGTCACGTCCACGGTGGCGTTCATCACCGGACATGAAGATCCGACCAAGGAAAAAAGCGACATCGACTGGCATGCGCTCGCGGGCATTGGAACGCTGGTGTTTCTGATGGGCGTGAAAAATCTCGATCAGATCACCGGGGCGCTGATTGCGCAGGGAAAGCCGCCGGAAACGCCCGCGGCCCTGATCCGGCGCGGCACAACGCCCGATCAGAAAGTCCTTTCGGGCACGCTGGCCGCGATTGCCGATCTGGCCGCAGAAAACCGCTTTAAACCGCCCGCCATTCTGGTGGTGGGAAAGGTGGTCGAACTGCGCGACACGCTCGGCTGGTTTGACACGAAGCCCCTGTTCGGGCTGGGCGTGGCGATCACGCGGCCCGAGCGGCAGGCCGACGATCTGGCGAAGCTTCTCGCGGCGGAAGGCGCGCGGCCGATCGCGTTTCCGACCATCGCCATCGAACCGCCTTCCGACTGGAGTGAACTTGACGCGGCGCTGGCCGGGCTGGACGCTTACCAGTGGCTTGTTTTCACGAGCGCCAACGGTGTGCGCTTCTTTTTCGAACGCATGCAGCAAAAGGGCAAAGACGTGCGCGATCTCAAGGGCGTCAAAATCTGCTGCATCGGTCCGGCCACGGCCCGACAACTGGCGGACCGTGGCATCCGGGCGGATCTGGTGCCCGAGGAGTTCATTGCCGAAGGCATTTTAAAAGCGTTTGCCGCCATGGATATTCAGGGGATGAACATCCTCATTCCGCGGGCGGAAAAAGCCCGCGATATTTTGCCCCGGACGCTCAAGGCGCAAGGCGCGCGCGTAACGGTGGCAACCGCTTACCGGACGGTGAATTCCGGCAGGAAAAAAGAAGAGCTGGCCCGGCGGCTTGCCGCGGGCGACGTGGACGTGATCACGTTTACCAGCTCCTCCACCGTGACGAACTTTTTCGACATTATGGGGAAGGATTTCACGCTGCCGCCTTCCGTCCGGGTGGCCTGCATCGGTCCCGTGACGGCGGCCACGGCGAAGCAGGCGGGCCTGTCCGTCGACATCGCCCAGGAAGAATACACCATGGAAGGCCTGGTCGCGGCGCTTTACCGCGCTTTTCAGAAATCGGCGCCCGGGACGGGCGGGGGGAAAGAAGGGAAAGAAGGATGATCGGGATCTCCAAACTCTACTGCGGAGCGGTGGAGCCCTCCGACGTGCTGCGTTACAACCGGCACTCGGGAAGGCTGCCGTCGCATCTGCTGCAATTTTCGGCGGACAAGAAACCGGTGGTGGTCTGGAACATGACGCGCCGCTGCAACCTCAAATGCATCCACTGCTATTCCAGCTCGGCCGACATCGACTATCCCGATGAGCTGACGACGGAGGAAGCCAAAAGCATGATCGATGACCTGGCGGCTTTCGGATCGCCGGTGCTGCTGTTTTCCGGCGGCGAACCGCTGATGCGGAAGGATTTGCTCGAACTGGCCAGGTACGCGACGGACATGGGCATGCGCGCGGTCATCTCCACCAACGGCACGCTCATTACCAAAGAAATCGCAGCCGAACTTAAAAAAATCGGCCTTTCGTACGTCGGCGTCAGCCTCGACGGTTTGCAGCCGACGCACGACCGGTTCCGGGGCAGAAAAGGCTCGTTTGGAAAAGCCATGGAAGGCATCCGCAACTGCCGGGAAGCGGGAATCAAGGTGGGCCTGCGCTTCACCGTCAACCGCCACAACGTGGCCGATGTGCCGGCCATGTTCGACCTGCTCAGAAAAGAAAAGATCGAGCGGATGTGCTTTTACCATCTGGTGTATTCCGGCCGCGGCTCGAAGCTCCGCGAGGAGGACCTGACGCACGGGGAGGCCCGCCGCCTGCTGGATCTCATCGCCGATAAGACGAAGGCCATGTTTGACGACGGCCTGGCGCCGGAAATCCTCACGGTGGACAATCACGCCGACGGGCCTTACCTGTATCTGAAAATGAGGGAGAAGGACCCGGCGCGCGCGGCGGAAATCCTGGAGCTCCTGGAAATGAACGAGGGTAATTCCACCGGCGTCGGCATCGGCTGTATCAGCTGGGACGGCGAAGTGTATCCCGATCAGTTCTGGCGCAACCGGCCGCTGGGCAATGTCCGGAAGCGGCCCTTCAGCGAAATCTGGACGGACGAAAAAAACGAGTTTCTCATGAAACTGAAGGATAAGAAAAAATACGTTACCGGACGCTGCGCGGCATGTGTTTGGCTTTCCGTGTGCGGCGGGAACTTCCGGGCGCGGGCCGAAGCGGAGGGGGACGAGTGGGGGCCGGATCCGGCCTGCTATCTGACCGACGAGGAAATATCATCACCAAAGGAGTAAAATATGCAATTTCCTGAATACCGGGGACGCCGGTTGAGAAAGAATGAAAACTTTCGCAGACTGGTTCGTGAAACGCGCCTGAGCGCGGACGAGCTCGTTTATCCGCTTTTCGCCGTGCCGGGCAGGGATGTGAAAAAACCCATTGCCTCGATGCCGGGGCAGTTTCAGATGTCGGTGGACCACCTTGCGAAGGAAGCGCGCGAGGCGCATGCGCTGGGCATCCCCGCGCTGCTGCTTTTCGGCATTCCGGCCAGGAAGGATGAGCAGGGAACCGGCGCGTTTGCCAAAGACGGGATCGTCCAGCAGGCCGTGAAGCGCGTCAAGAACGAAGTGCCGGACATGCTGGTGATCACGGACGTCTGCCTGTGCGAATACACGAGCCACGGCCACTGCGGCATCATCGAAAAGGGCGAAGTTTTGAACGACGCCACGCTCGAGGTGCTGGCGGAAACGGCCCTGTCGCAGGTGAAAGCCGGCGCGGACATGGTGGCGCCGTCGGCCATGATGGACGGACAAATCGCGGCCATCCGCGAGATTCTCGATGAAAACGCGTTGGAAAACATTCCGATCATGGCCTATTCCGCGAAATACGCCTCCTCGTTTTACGGGCCGTTCCGCGAGGCGGCTGAGAGCGCGCCGCAGTTCGGCGACCGAAAGGCCTATCAGATGGACCCGGCCAATTCCGACGAGGCTATCCGGGAAATTTCGCTCGACGTCAATGAAGGCGCGGACATCATCATGGTGAAGCCGGCGCTGCCGTATCTGGACATCATTTGCCGGGCCAGGCAGGAATTCGATCTGCCGCTTGCCGCCTATAATGTGAGCGGGGAATATTCAATGATCAAGGCCGCGGCGAAGCTGGGCTGGCTCGATGAAGAAAAAGCCATGCTGGAAAGCGTCACGGCCATCAAGCGCGCCGGCGCGGACATTCTGATTACCTACTGGGCAAAAGATCTGGCGAAGGTGCTCGCGACGTGAAAATCGGAAAGCGAAAAGACATGAGTGGAGATTCCCCCTCCCCCTGCCCCTCCCACAAGGGGAGGAGGGATTCCGATCGTGCAACGGTCGTGGATGTGGGCGCCTCATCCCGTCCTTACCCTGAAGGGCACACATCCCGCAAGGAAAGGCGGGATCAGGTTAGGATGATTGCGTGGGAAGTGACGCGAAGCTGCAATCTGAACTGCGTGCACTGCCGTGCCGCCTCGCATCTCGGGCCTTATCCGGGGGAGCTTTCCACCGGCGAATGTCTCCGTCTGATCGACGACATCGCCCGTTTTTCGCAGCCGGTCATCATTCTCACCGGCGGCGAACCGCTATTGAGGCAGGATATCTTTGATCTGGCCGCCTACGGCACACAAAAAAGCCTGCGCATGGTCATGGCGACCAACGGTACGCTGGTCGATGAAGCCAAGGTTCGAAAGATGATCGATTCCGGCATTCAGCGGGTGAGCATCAGCATCGACGGGCCCGACGCGCAAAGCCACGACGCGTTGCGCCAGCAGCCGGGCGCGTTTGCCGGCGCGCTTGCCGGCATCGCGGCGATGAAAGCCGCCGGAATGGAATTTCAGATCAACACGACGATCACGACCGCCAATCTTCATCAGATCAAAGCCATTCACGATCTGGCGCTTCGCATCGGAGCGGCGGCGCACCACATCTTTTTGCTGGTGCCGACCGGAAGGGGAAGGGATTTGGCCGAGCAGACGATCACCGCGGCGGATTACGAAGAGACGCTCCGCTGGTTTTACCGGGAAAGTCTGACATGCGCAATCCAGCTCAAAGCGACCTGCGCACCGCACTATTTCCGGGTTATGCACCAGAATAAACGGAAAGGGGAAAACCCCGCAAAAAAAGTCGGCGGTCATTTTCATGAATCGACACGGGGCTGCCTGGGCGGCATCTCCTTTTGTTTTATATCCCATGTCGGTCAGGTGCAGCCCTGCGGCTATCTGGAGCTTGACTGCGGCAATATTAGGAAGCAAAGCTTCGGCGAAATCTGGGAAACCTCCGAAGTGTTCCGCAATCTTCGGGATTACGAAAGCTACAAGGGCAAGTGCGGGCGCTGCGAGTTTATCAAAGTTTGCGGCGGCTGCCGGGCACGGGCCTATGAAGCGACGGGTGATTATCGGGCGGAGGAGCCTTTGTGTTTGTATCAACCGCGGCAATGAATGAAGGCACACGAAAGCGTTCTCCGGATAGTTTCCATCCCCTTAATTCCCTCCTGCCGGGGGAGGAAGAGGCCGTATGGACGCCATTGATAAAAAACTGCTTAATCTTCTGCAAAAGGAATTTCCACTGGAAGAGGAGCCTTTCCGTTTGATCGGCGAGCGCTGCGGAATCAGTGAAGAGGAAACGCTGGCCCGCGTTCAAAAGCTGAAGGACCGGGGCATTATCCGCCGGATCGGCGCCGTGTTCGACGGAAAAAAACTCGGACGCGCGAGCACGCTGTGTGCGGCGCGTGTGCCCGAAGGCCAAATCCGGTCCTTTGTTCGGATCGTCAGCGCCGAGAAAGGCGTGACGCATAATTACCGCCGCGCGCACGAATACAATATCTGGTTCACGGCGACCGCGGCGAGTGCCGAAGAACTGGAAGCCCTTCTGTCGGATGTGAAAAAAAAGACCGGTGTTACGGACATTCTGGACCTGCGCGCGGTCAGGACCTTCAAGATCGACGCGTCCTTTGACCTGTAGAGACAATGAACGATGACTGAAAAGAATCCAAATTCCCTCCTGGCCGTTGTGGACGGCAGCAATTATTTGTACCGCGCTTTCTACGGCATTCCCGCGCTGTCCAATTCCAGGGGCTTCCCCACCAACGCGATTTACGGTTTCACTATTATGCTGATGAAGCTGCTCAAGGATATCCATCCGGATTATATCGTTGTGACCTTTGATCTCAAGGGGCCGACAACCCGGCATGAAGCGTATGAGGATTACAAAGCAACGCGCAAGCCGATGCCGGAGGATCTGATCGCGCAGGTTCCCCTCATCAAGGAAGTGATCCGCGGATTTTCCATCCCGATTCTGGAGAAGCAGGGAACGGAGGCAGACGATCTGATCGGTACGCTCGTGGTCCGGGCGCGGAAAAAGGGATGGCGCGCCGTGATAATCTCCGGCGACAAGGATTTGATGCAGCTCATCGGCGACGGGGTGACCCTGGTCGATACGATGAAGGACAAAACCTATGACAGCGCGGCGGTCAGGGAAAAATTCGGCGTGGGTCCGGACAAAGTGGTGGAGATCCTGGGGTTGATGGGCGACGCATCCGACAACATTCCCGGCGTCCCCGGCATCGGCCCCAAAACGGCCCGGAGGCTGATTGAAGAATACGGATCCGTGGAAGCGGTTCTGGAAAACGCGGAAAAGCTCCACAACGTCAAGCTGCGTGAAAGCTTCCGCAAATACGCCGATCAGGCCCGGCTCAGCCGCCGGTTGGCGGTGATTTCCACGGACGTGGATTTGGATTTTGATCTGAAGGATGCGGCGCGCCGGGAACCCGACAGGGAGGCGCTTTCCCGGCTCTTCAGGGATTTTGAATTTTCATCGCTTTTGCAGCAAATTTCAGCCGGCCCGGCAAAACCGGAGGTTCCCTGCAAAATCGTGGCGGACACGAAGGCCCTTGCGGAGCTGGTCGGAGCACTTCGAGGCGTGAGAACCTTCGCGTGTGAAATGTTCCCGGAAAAAAATACGCCGCAGGCGCTGATCGGAATGGCGATCGGGGCCGGTCGGGAAAGATTTTATATTCCGCTGGGGCATGACGGCGCCGGACAGCAGCTCAAGACGGAAGAGGTCTGGCCCGCGCTTATGCCTTTCTGGGCCAATCCGAAAATCACCAAATACGCATACGATTTGAAAACAGCGCTGGTCCTGCTGCCGGACCTGCCGGTTTCGGCGGGTATGGATTTGCAATTGGCCGCTTATCTGCTCAACCCCGCGCGGCATTCCTATACGCTCGACGAAGTGGCGTGGGAATACCTGCAGGAGCGCGTCCCTTCCATGGCGGAAGCGGCGGGTGGCAGGGGGAAAAACCAGTCGCTTGCGCCTGCGCCTGTTGACCAGGCGGCCCTATCCGCCGGTCAGCGTGTCGCGGCCCTGCTTTCACTGGCGGAAAAACTGCTGGCCGGGCTGGATCAGGCCGGGGCTTCCTCACTGTATCGAGACGTGGAGATGCCGCTTCTGTTTACGCTGGCCGGGATGGAAAAAAAGGGCGTTCTGGTGGATGCCGCGCTTTTAAAGCAAATGTCCGGAGAGCTGTCGCAACTGCTGGCCCTCTCGGAGGAGAAAATATACCGTCTGGCCGGGGAAACATTCAATATCAATTCCCCCAAACAATTGCAGATGATTCTTTTTGAAAAGATGCAGCTTCCGAAGGGCAAAAAGACAAAAGAAGGTTATTCGACGGATGTGGATGTCCTCTCCGACCTGGCCCGGAGCCACGAGCTGCCCGCCGAAATTCTGGCCTACCGGTCTTTAGCCAAGCTCAAATCCACGTATGTGGACGCGCTTCCGGCGCTGATTTCTCCGCAAACCGGAAGGATCCATACGTCATACAACCAGACCGTGGCGGCGACCGGCCGGCTTTCGAGCAGCAACCCCAACCTTCAGAACATTCCCGTCCGGACCGTCGAGGGCAAAAGAATCCGTCAGGCCTTTATCGCTCCCCCCGGCTGTGTTTTGATTTCCGCCGACTACTCGCAGATCGAACTTCGCGTGCTGGCGCACCTGTCCGAAGACGAGGCTTTGCTGGACGCTTTCGCGGCCGATGCCGATATTCACACCCGGACGGCTTCCGACGTGTTTGGTGTTTTTCCCGAAATGGTCAGCCCCGATATGCGCAGGCAGGCCAAAGTCATCAACTTCGGCATTCTCTACGGTATGAGCGCGTTCGGCCTGGCCCGGGAGCTGGGCGTTTCCCAGAAAACCGCTCAAGTCTATATTGACGGCTACTTTGCCCGTTACAAAAAAGTGCGCGCCTATCTGGACGGTGTCCTGGAAGGGGCAAGGCGCGACGGCTTTGTCTGCACGATTCTGAATCGTCGCCGCTGGCTGCCCGATCTGCAAAGCAAGATTCCGTCCGTTCGCCAGTTTGCCGAACGGATGGCCATTAACGCGCCCATCCAGGGGTCTGCCGCGGATTTGATCAAGGTGGCCATGGTGAACATTGACCGTTTGCTGAAGGAGAAAAACCTTGACGCCCGCCTGATCATGCAGGTGCACGACGAACTGGTCCTGGAAGCTCCGGTTCAGGAACAAGAGGACGTCAAAAAGCTTGTCCGGGAGGAAATGGAAAACGTGATTCGCCTGAAAGTGCCCCTGAAAGTGGAGATCGCTTCGGGGGTGAACTGGGACGAGGCGCATTGAAAAAAGGCTGAAGATCTTGGGATCGAAAGGAAAAGACGCAAAGACCGGCCTTTGCCGTTGATTGCTCCCGGCGAAAAAGGCGGCTATTCCAGCCGCAATTATTATTGATATGCTTTTGGTAAATATGCTATAGAAACAGCGGTTTTTCAGCAGTTGAGATAAACGATGCATCCCCTGGCTCGGGAATCTTCGTTGTCGAGGCGGGAAAAGATCGTCTGAGAGCTTTGAATAACGGCCATTTTTGTCATTTCGACCGAAGGGAGAAATCTTGAACAAACGGCCATCTTTAAGATTTCTCGTCGCTCACGCTCCTCGAA
>JAAZOZ010000100.1 GCA_012797505.1 Smithella sp.
GCCAGAACTTTGCAATAAATGAAGTTGGCTGGCAAGATGCGCGTCGGCCATTTGGAATGACCGCCACGCCCCTGTTCACAAGCTTTCTGACCAGGCGGGTGGTCGGTTCTTCAAGGCTGAGGATCCTCTGGACATCTTCCAGCCTGATTTTTGAACTAGCCCATCATCGAGGATGAGGAAGCGGCAACGGTGGTTGGCGAAGATACCATCCCTATTGGGCTTCCCATGGATTGAAGACCTTTGTCCGGCAGCGCTCCATGTCTTTCACGTTGCGCGTGACAACGATAAGGTCATGGACATTGGCAGATGCGGCAATCAGGCTGTCAACGACAGGCAGTTTTTCTCCCAGCCTCTCCGCTTCCCCAAGCATCGTTCCCCAAGCCATGGAGATTTCTGCGTCGATCTCCAAGAGACGTGAACCGAATCGTTGTACAAGATCGTTTGTGACCCAGGATTGCAGTTTTTCTCTTCTGTCACCGTTCGGGAGCTTGTTGATCCCTTTAATGATCTCACCGAGGGTCAGTACGCTCAAATACATCTTGCTTTCATCGCCGGTATCCATCCACCGAATCACCGAAGGATGGGGCTCCTTCTTTACCAACTCCGAGATCACGCAGGTATCCAGGAGGTATTTCATAGGTGAACCTCGCGGGACACATCCTTGCTTCTCTCGAGATCGAGATCTGTGCCGTAAAGTGGCGATTGCCTGAGAAATTCACGCAGCGACGTGCCGGGGCGTGTGATATTTTGGAATTCCTCAAAAGATACAACAACCACGGCAGGCTTGCCGCGCAATGTGATGGTTTGTGGACCCTCGCGAAGCGCGTGTTCCACTACTTGACTCAAACGGCTTTTCGCCTCCTGCAATTGCCAGGAGGGGTCCTTTTTTTTTGTATTTGTTCTCGTCATAGCGGCTTCTCTTCCTGTCTAGTCTGACCAGTCATTTTGATTTCTCATATCATAGGGCGTCTTATGGCCGCAACAACATTTTTCAACGCGCCCACAGGCATAAACGAATCTTTCCCCAAGTCGCAGTCCAATATTGGAGAGCTTGCAGAACCCTATAAATCCATTGCTTTTGTCATACAGGAGTAGGTTTGTGTCCAGTATTATCAAATATTTCCTGGATTCCCGCCTTCGCGGGAATGACCTACAATGGAGTCGTGCAAACGTCTCTATTGTTATCCAATGCGGAAATGAACACCCATGAAATCTCTGCGATATTCGTTTTGCTATTTCAAAATTTGTCAATTCTCCTGCGGCATCCGCTCCTGGTAATAATGCGTGATATCGAATGCCGCGTAGTCCATCAGCAGCATGATGCGCATCAGGCTGTCCACGGCCTGCTGATGCGCCAGCGCGTTGACGAACGTCCGCTGAAATTCGTCATGAAGCCACATCTGGCGGCGCATGACATTGAGGGCATAAATGGCCTCGTGCAGGGGAATGCCCTGCTGACGGCAGGTTTCCGCGTACTGCCGAAAAAATTCACGGCCTTTTTCAAAGCGTTCGGGATCGAAAAGAAGGGTTCTCAGGTGGCTGTAAAATTTAATCGCCTGCGGCATTAATTTTTCCTTGGGGATGTTATGATAATAAACCGTCTGCCTGTCCTTCCGGACGGTCGCGGCCCAGTTTGCGGCGATTTCCACCACATTGGACTCCAGGATATCCAGCAGCTTAATCGATTCCAGTTTGTCGCGCTTCATCAATTCCTGATATTCCCGCGTCACATCATAGGAGGCGTAATCAAAGAGCAGAATGGTGCGGTTCAGGGTATCCAACGCCTGCTGCTGGTTGATGAGGGAGCTGAAGATCATCTGAAACTCGGCATAAAGCCAGATGTGCCGGCGCATCAGAATCAGGGCGTAGACCATCTCGGCCATGGGAATGCCCAGGGCGTAGCAGTCCACGGCGTAGCTCCTGAAATATTTCTGGACCTCTTCCGAAATTTTTTCATGAACAAACATTTTGCTGAAGTTCCGATAGAACTGAACGCACTGGAAAATGATTTTCTGTTCGTTCAGATTTTTATAGGTCGGCGTTTTGGCGTTGTTTTGCACATCCAGGGCCCATCGTTTGGCCATTTTCTCCGCATGCTGTTCCGCCAGTTCCACATATTTCAGGGTATAGGTTCTCATCATCCATCTCCTTTCTTTTATGGATTCGGCTTTGATTCCTTCGTCATTCCACTCTGGCCGCGCTGCCGGATGAGCTTTTTTACAAAGACCTCTTCACGCTCCATTTCCTCAATCCTGTCGGTGATGTACTTCTTCGACTCCTCATGCTGGGGAATAAAGATCTTCTCCAGAGCGTTGACGCGCCGCTGCACCTTCTTCAATTCCCTGGAGAGCATCATGACGGACTTGGTCATGGTCGCATACTCGGCAAGGGTGAGCAGCGTTTTTCGGGATTGATCTCTCGCTTCGTCATAGGCGGCGGTGGTTTGAGGCAGCGTGAAGGCAGGATGGGGATTTTTGAGCCGAAGCCGGATCACCGGCATCCGGAGGCCCATGAGTTTTGTAAAATCCGTCCGGAGGAAATAGCTCCTCACTTCCGAGCAACTCTGCCGGGACGCCACATCGGACCCCATATCCACAGCCGCGCTGCGATAAGCCCCGTAGAGCTGATTCAAACCCTGCTGGAATTCGGCCTCGATCCTGCGAATTTCAGCGATCTTCCGCACAATCTCAATGGCCAGAATTTCCCGCTTCTGGTTGAGAAGGTCGTACCCTTCATA
>JAAZOZ010000101.1 GCA_012797505.1 Smithella sp.
GCTGAAGACCGAAGGCTGAAGGTTCGAGGGTTGTAGATGGTAGGGAACGGTTTGAAACCGTTCCCTACAGCAGGATTATTTCGAGAGTTTTGAATAACTGCCATTTTTTCGAACGAAGGGAGAAATCCATGTCCCGACTGCAATGAGGGATCTTTAGATTTCTCGTCGCTCACGCTCCTTCGAAATGACATTAGGCGTCGCTCACACTCCTCGAAATGACATTTTTCAAAGCTCTCTCATCGTTTCCCCAAAGGCGAAAAATCTTTCGGCGTTGGGGCGAAACATCTTTCGCCCCTGCGATAAACAATAGGCCATTGAACGTTTATCGCCCTACCCCGCGAATTTTCCTTCCTTTTTCAGCTTCTCGATTTCCTCCTTCTCCAGCGTGTTGAAGGCGATTTTGCCGACCAGCGTTTTGGGCAGATCGTTGCGGAATTCGATGGAGCGCGGGCAGCTCCATTTGATCAGGTGCTCGCGGCAATAGTTGATGAGCTCCTTTTCCGCTTCCGGGCCCGCCTCGGCAGGATTTTTCAGAACGACGAACGCCTTCACCGCCTGCACCTGGGCTTCGTCCGGCACGCCGATGACGCAGGCGTCGCGCACCTTGTCATGCTTGTAGAGCAGCTCTTCCACCTGAGCGGGATAGACATTCATGCCGGAGGACTTGATCATCCGTTTCTGGCGAAGCTTGAAATAGAAGAACCCGTCGGCGTCCATCGTGCCGATGTCGCCGGTGTGCAGCCAGATGCGGCCGTCCGCGTGCTTCCGGAGCGTGGCGGCGGTTTCTTCGGGCTGATCGAGATAGCCCATCATCACGGCGGGGCCGGCTACGCAGATTTCGCCTTCTTCGCCCAGCGGCGCCTCCTCGATCGTGTCGAGCTTCACGATTTTGGCCAGCATGTCCGGAAAAGGCACACCGATGCTGCCTTCGCGGTAGCAGCCGATGGGCGTGGCCATGATGGCGGTGACGGCCTCGGTAAGTCCGTAGCCTTCCAGAAGCTGAACGTTGCCGCCCTGCTTCCTGACCATTTCTTCAAAGCGCTCCTTGACCGGACGGGGCAGCGTGTCCGCGCCGGAAAATGTCGCCCGAAGGCAGCTCAAATCCGCCTTGTGCATTTTGGGATTGCGCGAAAGCGCATCAAAGAGCGTCGGCACACCAATGACAAACGACGGCTTTCGCGAACGGATCAGATCGGCGACCGTCTCGGGGGTAAAGACCGGCACCAGAATGCTTTTGCCGCCGCCCATGAAGCAGGCGTTGATGCAGACCCCCAGGCCGAAGCCGTGAAAGATCGGCAAAATGGCCAGCACGGACGCGTTGTCGTCGAGCTTCCCCCATTCCGACACCATTTTCCCCTCGGAAATGAAATTCATGTTGGACAGCATGATGCCCTTGGGAACGCCCGTGGTTCCGCCGCTGTAGAGGATCACGGCCATATCGTCCGTATCCATTCTGGCCGGCGGGGCGCTGGGATAACCGCCTTTCATCAGATCCGCCCACCATTTCACCATGGGGTCCGCCGGGACTTTTGGAATCTGCCGTCCTTTGGTCAGGTTGAAGCCGACGCGTTTGAAAAAGCTCAGATAATCCGGAATGCGCGCCAGAATCAGCGTCTGAAGCGGCGTCGCGGCCTTCACCTCCTTGAACTTGGCGTAAAAGGCGTCCAGCGTGAGCGCGAAGCGGCTTTTGGCGACGTTGAGGTAGAATTCAATTTCCTTGGCCGTGGAAAGAGGATGAATCATGCTGGCCACCGCCCCCAGCTTGTTGGCCGCGTAAAAAGCGATGATGCCCTGAGGAGAGGTGGGCATGGAGATGGTGATGCGGTCGCCCTGCTTCAGGCCCAGCGCGGCCAGCGCGTCGGCGCACCGGTCGATTTCGGAAATGAACCCCCTGTAAGTGGACGCGTGCCCCATGAAATCGTAGGCGACTGCGTCGGCTTTCTCCCGCGCGGTTTGCAAAAGCGCTTCATACATGGTGACGCGGGGATAATCGATGGAATGCGGAACGTTGCCGTAAAACTTCAACCATGGTTTTTGCTCGTACATTGTGTTGCACCTCCCGAAATAGTTGATGGTGACGGATGAATCTTGGATGGTCAAAGGCGACCTGACAGGACTCTTTCCCCTCCTGTTCAACACAGTCTAATAGCCTTTTCCCCCTACAAACCACTTTTCTTCCACGCCGGGAACCGGCGAGGCATGCACCCTGACGGTAAGTCCCGCCGCCTCCATAAATCCGGCGATTTCTCTTTCTCCGCGGAAGCGCTCCGGGATGCCCGTCCACTTCAAGCGGGCCGTCTCGATCCATCGCTTCCAGGGGACTTTTCGATCGGAGGGAACCGTCGCCCGGATCACCAGCATCCCGTCGTGTCCGAGCTTGTCGTGAATGCGCTGAAAAACAAGCTGCAATTCCCTATCGTCGATCAGATGCAGCATATCCAGCATCAGAACGTGGTCCACCGAACCTTCGACGTCCGGCAGATCCGGCGCCCGCCCGACCTGCACGTCGCCCCGCGCGCCGATCACGCGGCGGGCAATGAGCGCCCTCTCTTCATCGGGCTCCAGGCCGTAAACCTTCGCTTCCGGATGCAGCTCCAGCAGCCAGGCCGCGGGAACGCCGTAGCCGCAGCCGATATCGAGCATCCGGCGGGGATTTTGCACATATCGATGCAGTTCGGAAAACATCGGATCCAGCTTCATCTTGAACCGGGCAAAAACCCTCGGATAACCGGGAAGCAGCCGGTAGCGCAAAAGGACGCGGCGAACATGCTCCCGCGATGCCGGCTGAACCGCGCCCGCGGGAAAGTCAAACGGCGAAAAAATTTTCCGCATCAGGGTCGGCAAAATGAAATACGCGCCCAGCAGGGAATACCCGATGCCCAGAAGCGAAACCAGACCGATGCTGCGCAGGAGCGAGTGATTCGCCAGCGTCAGAACGCCGAAGCCGATGAATGTCGTCGCGGCGGAAAGAAAGATGGAGAGTTTGACGGTGTTCATCGCGGGAGAGGCCTCATCCGGATGACGCTGAACCGTGCAGGCATAGTAAACGGCGTAATCCACCCCCATGCCCAGAATCACGACCCACAGCATAATGCCGGGAATGTCCAGCGGACGGCCGATGAGCTTGAGCGTCCCCAGCGTGGAGACGAGCGCAAAAGCCACGGGGGCCAGAACGGCCAGCGAAAGACGCCAGTCCAGAAAAAACAGAAATACCACCGCGATCAGGCCAAGACTGACGATCATGGCGATTTCGACGAAAATATCTTTGAGAAATTCTCCCAGGCGGCGGTTGAACCAATCCGCGTCGAACAGGCTGGCCTGCCCGGCGCCGGCCAGCCGCGCAAAGAATTCCGATGCCTTGTAATGTTTTCCGGCTGCCATCGGCGTGAGCTGCGCGTAACCTTCGGATGTCCGGGCGATGCCCAACATCTCAAAATGCCGCGGCGGAATCGAAAAGACACCCGGTCGATCCGTCTGAAAAATCGACCAGAATGAATCAAACGCGTCCGGCGCGAAGCCGTTTTCCACAGCCGCCGCGCCCAGGTTCGTCCGCAGCGCCCCGACGCGCTCGGGCGTCCAGAATGCCCGCCACGCGGCAAAATGACGGGCGGCCGACTCCGGGGTGGGAAAAAGAACCGTCGGAAGAAACGCCGGGGCCAACCTGCCGTTTTGCACCTCATCCGCAAGCAGCGCTTCCATCTGATCGTTTTTCTTCTGCAGCCGCTCGAGATCCGGCGCCTCCAAAAGCACATACAGCCTGCCGCTGAGATTTCCCCAGATGTCCTGCAATTTCTTTTCGGCGGCAAGCGTTGCGGGGCTGACGGAATTCATGGCCTGCAAATCCACGTTGAAAACGGGTTTGGCAAAAAACAGCATCGTCAGGCCGAAGACCAGCGCGGCAATCAGTTTCCATGAAGCCGGCGCGGCCATTTTTTGGACAGCCCGCGCCAGCCAACGGTTGGCCTCGCGACGGGCCGGCGGCATCGCCGGAAAAATAACGGGAAAGACGAAGTGAACAAACAGAAAAGCAAAGGCGATGCCCAGCGCGGCAAACACTCCGATTTGGGCCAGGATTTTAAAATCACTGATCAGCAGCAGCAGAAATGCGCAGATCGTGGTCAGGGCCGCTGTGAATTCAGCCGACCATACTTCCCGTGCCGCCTCTCGCCCGGAGGTGGCCATGGGCTGGTCCAGAAACAAAAGGTAGGTCAGCCCCAAATCGACTGTAAAGGCCAGAATCGCGCCGCCGAATCCCACCGCCAGCACCGAAATGGATGAAAACAGCAGGGAGCAGACAAACAGAGCGGCAATGGCCCCGACGGCTGAGGGCAAGAGCGCCAGCAAACCGATGAGGGGTCGGGGAAAAGCCGCAATCAGAAGCAGCGATATCCCCAGCATGGTCAGGAGAATCGCCAGCCGTGTGTCGCGTTTGGCGACGGTTTCGTTGTCCAGCGCCGCGCGGTAGGCGCCCACGGGCGTCAGTGTATACCGGTCGTTCGAATCCCCGCGCGCCATCAGCATCCGGGTGCAGTCTTCCACCAGCGCTGCGATTTGCGCGGCGCGGGCCGTGTCCGTCCCGGAGCCGGCCAGGCGCGCGATAATAAGCGCGTGGCGTCCGTCGGAAGACAGAAACCGGCCGGAGTAAAATTGGGCGGAGCCGGCCGGGAGCAGCGCGGACATTCTCTCCAGGATCACCGAGGAAAAACCCAGCGGGTCCCGGGCGATCATTTCCGCCCGGCCGATCCCCTGAAGTTCCCCGAGACTGCGCCGGTTTTCCGCCATCGCCTCCCGGATTTTTTCCGGCGTGAGGAGCGGCGCGATTTTCCGTTCGAGATCCTGCGCGGAGAGCAGCGACGGCAAATGCTCCCGGACATGCGCCATCAGCTCCGCAAAGGCGCCCGCCTCATCGGCGATCCCGACTCGTTCAAACAAACCGCTTTTGCTTAACCGGTCCTCAACGAACCTTGCCGCCTCGACCAGGGCATCCTTGTCGCCGGATGTCTGCTCCAGATTGATAAAAATCCTGTCCTGGATCGGCAGCCGGCTGATGACCCGCCGGGCGGAAGCCAGCACCGGGTCATGGCGCGGCATGGATTCGAGAATATCGGTTTCAATTTTTAAATGGCTGGTTTCCCAGTAAAACAAAATCCCCACGATCAGAGCGGTGACCAGCACAATCGACCATCTTATGGGGTATCGGCGAGGCTCCATGAAAACCTTCAGATTGTCGGGATTATTTTCTGCTCTCCTGGCGGTTTTTAAACCACATTTCCCGAAGGCTGGCAAGGGAAAACCGGGCGCGGGGCAAGGGGCCGAACGCCGCGGTCAATGATGTCCGAAAACACGCGTAAACATCAGGCGGGTAAAGGTTTTGGCATTGCGCAAAAAATCAACAAAGGGGCGAAAATGAGAAATGCGCAACCCGTCCGGCTGGTAAACGACCCGGATCGGCGCTTCGATGATCGGAATGCCGATTCTTTTGGCCTGCACCAGAATTTCCACTTCAAACTGGAACCGCCTCGCCCGCACGGGAAGGCTCAGGGATTCCGGAAGCGGATAAATCCGCATGCCGCTCTGGGTGTCCGAAATTTCCGGCCCTCCGGACATCCGGACCCAGAAATTGGAAAACTTTCTGCCGAAGCGGCTGGTCCAGGGAATGTGGGCCCCCTGCACCGCATCCATTCCCCGACGCGCCCCCACCACGATGGGTCTTTTTTTGAGAGGAATGGCGTCCATCAGGTGGATGGCGTCTTCGGGATCGTGCTGTCCGTCCGCGTCGATCGTGATGGCGTAATCGGCCTTGTGCGAAGCAGCCATGAAACCGGTCAGGATCGCCGCCCCCTTTCCTTCGTTTTTTTCATGGCGAAGCACTTCTATGCCCTGAACTTCCGCCAGCCGCCGGGACGTATCATCGGTTGATCCGTCGTCCACGACAAAAACGGGAAATCCCATATCCCGGGCCCTTCCGGCCACCTGTGCAACCGTCGCGGCATGATTGTAAGCGGGAATCACAAAAGCGAACCGGCCGAGATTCCTTCCCGCCCGCCGCCTGCTTTTCGGATCCTTCTGTTCGTTCGCTGTCCGTTTTTTATGACTCATTACTTTTCACTGTTCTCTTCCTGCGCTTTTCCCTATCGCCCATTGCCTATCGCCTCTTGTCCATCGCCTGTTTTTCCCATCCACCATCCACAATCCACCATCCCTGTCATGGTTCGACAGGCTCACCATGACACTCTGTTGTCACCCTGAGCTTGTCGAAGGGCACCATCCCCTATCCCCTATCCACCATCCACTGATTTCTCTTCTATTCTCAAAAACGCGACCCCCCACGTCCCGGGCCCCATGTGCGCGCCGGACGTGAGCGACAGGGGCTGGAGAATGATCTCCGCGCGCGGATACAGCTTCTGCGCCTGTTTTCGGAATTCGGAAACCTGTTCGATGTTGTCCGAATACTCCAGCATGATGAGCGCGGAATCATCCGGAGCAAGAACCGCCGCCAGTTTATCCAGCGCCATTTTGATCTGATCGGCGCGGCTGCGGACAACGCCCATCTTTTTGGCGCCATCCGGCTGGGGGGAAACCACCGGTTTCATTTTCAGCATATCGCCGAAAAAGGCGCTGGTCTTGGAAAGCCGGCCGCCCGCGGCCAGGTACTGGAGCTTGTCGAGGAACACATACTCTTCGCAGCGCGCGACCGCGTCCCGGGCAAAGGCAATGGTTCTGTTCATGTCTTTCGTCCGCACAAGGAAGCTTTGCGTTGCGAGCACCATCACGCCCAGCCTGCCGGAGGCCGCGCCCGTGTCGATCACCATCATGCGATTTTCCGGGTCGTGCTCCTTTTTCCACTCCAGCGCCACGCTGTAATTGCCGGTAAAAACGGAACCGACACACAGATAGAGCACTTTTTCGAACCGGGCGAGCGCGCTCGCGTAGCACTGATGCCTTTCGAACACGGAGGCCTGCGACGTGGAAACCTTCACGCCCGCACTCATGGCTCTGTATAGGTCAGCGGGGTGAAAATAGGTCTCGGGCATCGATTGGTCGCCCACATTGAGATAACTGTTTAAAAGGGTGAAGCCGCGCTTCTTTGCATCGTCGCGGGTGAGCGATCCCGCTGCGTCCGTCATGATGTGCAGGGCGGCATCCGCCGGGGCGTTCATGAAGTCGCGGATCTGCAGGGCGAGATTGTCGTCCTCCCAGGCCATCACCGAGCCCAACGCGCCCATCCGCGATCGGATCTTTTCCCGGTCGTCCGTGTGCAGGTGAATTTTATACAGGTCGCCGTCGCGCAAAATAACGGCGCTTTCCTGTCCGGCGGCAATTTGCGCCAGGTTTTCCGCAGGCGCATCGGCCTTCAAGACAAAGTCCACACAATACCCCGATTCGAGGGTTTCGTGAAACGCGGGCGAAATGGTGAGCAAGCCCGGAAAGATTTCCGTTACCGGACGATACGAGTTGTCCAATCCGGCCAGCGTCCGGAAGAAGCCTTCAAAAAAAATATACATTCCCAGGGCGCCCGCGTCCACGACGCCGGCCTTTCTCAATTTGGGCAGGGTGTCCCTCGTTTCGCGAACGGCTTTTTCCAGGCGCGACAAAATCCGATTTACGCTTTCCTTGTCCGGAAAGGACTCCTGCCCGGAAAGAGTCTCCTGGAGCGCATCAAAAACGGACAGCATGGTTCCCGGCCGCGGGTCGCTGACCGCCTTCCAGGCTTTTTCGTTCGCCGTCCGGACCGTCTCCTTCAGGCTCCCCGGGGAATCGGCGGCGTAAAAGACCGAGAAAAACTGCGAAGCGATGTTGCCGGAATTGCCGCGCGCCGCCAGCAGAAGCTGACGGACGATTTTATCTTTTTCGCCGTCGGTCCGGCGAAGCGGTGAAAGACTGACGGAAAGATTCCGCCCGGTATCGCCGTCCGCCACGGGATATACGTTGATGTCATCGAGAAGGTCCGCCCAGGCCGCCACCCGCTCCACACCCGCCACAAAAGATTGCTTGAACAGATTCTCCATTTAAAACCCCAATAAATTCCGGATGTCCCGCGGGATGCTGAACAGCGTTTCCATCTCCGGCACTTTCACCGCCACCTGTTCCGTGCGCCCGCGCGCGCAGACGATTCCGTCGGAGGCCCTGCGGATTTCAAAATCCACCGCCAGCTTGATGTTGGCGTCCGCCAGCGTCGCCTTCACAATAATCTCATCGCGGTGTTTGAGCGGAAAAATGTGCTTCGTCGCCGTCCGGATGATCGGAAAAATGATTTTTTCCCGTTCGTAATACCGATAGAGATCGACGCCGTAATGTTCGAAGAGCCCCGCGCGGGCGATCTCAAAGTAGTTGAGGTAATTGCCGTGCCACACGATCTGCATGGGGTCCAGGTCAAAAAACGGCACGCGGATTCCGACCTCAAAGCTTTTCCTGCCCGCGCTCATATTTTCCCCCGAAAGAAATCCGTATAGCGGATGGCCGCGCACATCCGTTCAATGTCCTCATCCAGGGGCCGGTCTTCGATCACCGGATCGCTGACCAGCCGGATATTGCGCAGGGCCTTTTCCAAAAGCGGACGCACACGGATATTTTGCCGGATGTCGCAGGCCTGCGCCGCGGCCAGCAGATGAATGGCCGCCACCCGCTCCGCCAGCGTGCAGACGCGCTCCGCGTCCCGCGCCGCAATCGTTCCCATGCTGACCTTGTCCTGGTTGTGCGACTCCGTCGAACGCGAGAAAGACGCGGCGGGCATCGTGGCCTTGAGGGCCTCGGCGGCCAGCGCCGACGACGCGATCGACATGGCTTTGAAGCCGTGGCGCAGGCCCTGAGAAGCGCCGTTTTTCCGCACCAGGTCGCCCGGCAGACCGCGGTTGGTGTTGGGATTGACCAGCAGCGCAATTTGCCGGTCGCACGTGTCCGCGGCGGAGGCGAGCGCCGCCTTGAGGCCGTCCATGGCAAAGGCGATGTGCCCGCCGTAGAAATTGCCGCCCATCAGCACTTCGCCGGTTGCCGGATCGAAGATGGGGTTGTCGTTGGACGAATTGGCCTCGATTTCCACCCACGGGACAATCCAGGAAAGCGCGTCGGCCAGCACCCCCAGGATCTGCGGGGCACAGCGCAGCGAATACGGGTCCTGCAGGGTTTCCAGCGCGTCGTCTTCGAGCCGGCGCGCGGACACTTTCGAATCGAGCAGGCGGGCGATTTTCCGGGCGACGCCGGTCTGGCCGGGAAAAGGCTTGGCTTCGGAAATCACCGGATGATAATGATGGGCGTTGCCTTTCATCGCGTGCACCGACAGCGCGGTGGCGTAAACCGCGGCGTCCAGAATCCGATAGGCCCTCTCGATGCAGACCGCTGCGATCCCCGTCATGGTCGTCGTGCCGTTCACCATCGACAACGGCTCCTTGGGCCGGTAAACATAGGGCTTTAACCCGGCCTTCTTCAGCGCCTTCGCTGCCGGCATCACGAAGCCTTCGTAAAACACTTCCCGCTCACCGGCGAGCGCCGCCCCGATATAGGACATCGGCGTCAAATCGCCGGAGGCGCCGACCGACCCCTCGCACGGCACGACGGGCGTGATGCCTTCGTTCAAGAAGGCGGCCATCTGCTCCAGCAGGGCGACCGATACGCCGGAATAGCCGCGCGCCAGGCACAGAATGCGCGCCAGCATCGCGGCGCGCGTCTCTTCAATGCCGATGGACTCGCCCGTGCCGCAGCCGTGAAATTTCAAAATGTTGGGGTCGTTTTTCATCGCCGCCGCAAGGTCGATCCGGTTTCCGCAGGATTTTCCGTAGCCCGTGTTCACGCCGTAAACCGCGACGCCTTTGCGCAGAGACGTCATCAACGCCTTCTCGGTCGCTTCCATCCGCTTCAGAAACGCGCGCGAACGGCCGATCCTGACGGGCAGGCCGTCGATGGCGACGGCGAGAATTTCCTCAAAACGGACCGGGCCGCCGTCAATGACGAGGGCGGCCTTTTTGCCGATTTTCTTCATGGTCGTTTGATCTCCTTCATGAGCCCTGCCCTTCAAGTCCTTACCCGCGGCTTGTACGTGCCGTCCGCTTTTTCTTTTTCCATGACCTGTTTGAGCATCTTGAACATTTTATAATTGGCGGGCTCTTCCTCATAGAAGCGGTCCCAGCAGTAATGGTACATTTCCTGGAGCTTTTCCGGCGTCATCATTTTGGGCTGAAAAACGACCTTGCCGCAGGTGTAATCGTTCCAGTCATAGGAGAAAATCCGCCCCTCTTTGTGCAGGTCGTCGAACGTGCGCGTGTGGACAAAAGGCGTGAGAATCGTGAACTCCGCCATGTCCAGCTCGATTTCCAAAAGGAAGTCCATCCACCGTTTGATATAGTCTTCCGTGTGATAGTCCAGTCCCAGCAGAATGCTGCCCTCCACGGCGATGCCGAAGTCGTGGTAGCGCCTGATCCGGTTGCGGATGTAGTCGGACGAGTCGAAAATCGTCTGATAGACAAACCACGCGCCGGCCTGCGCCGCCAGATCCAGAACCTCGTCGTCTTCTTCAATCGGATGGCAGCACCACTTCTTTTTGAGCGGAATCATTTCCCGAAACAGACCGATTTCCCAGTCGCGGTCCTGCGCCAGCGAATTGTCCACGATGAACAGGCGGTTGTTGTCGATCGACGCCATTTCCTCGACCACCCGCTCGAAGGGACGGGGACGGAAGCTCCGGCCGCCCAGAAATCGAACGGCGCAGGGATAGCAGTTGAAGCGGCAGCCGCGGGAGGCGTGCACCAGATCGACCATCTGGACGCCCCGGTAGTTGTACATGCCGCGATTCAGAATGCCGCGCCGGGCCGTTCCCACGCTTTCGATCGGCGGAAAGTTCTGCATGTAGTTGTAAACTTTCCGCAGCCTGCCCGCTTTGAAATCGGCGAAAACCTCCTCCATGCGTCCTTCGGCTTCGCCTAAAAAAACCGCGTCGGCATGCTTTTGGCATTCTTCGGCATGCAGCATCACGGCGATGCCGCCGCAGATGACGGGAATCCCCCGGGCGCGGAACGCATCCGCAATCTCCCAGCCGCGCTTCACCTGGGCGGTGAGCATCATGGAGACGCCCACAAAATCGGCCCCGGCGCCCAGGTCCACCGGCTCGACATTTTCATCGATAAACGCCACATCGACATCGGGAGGCAGAGCCGCGGCCATCACCACCGGCCCGTGCGGCGGGAGGATGAACGACGTCTGACGGTCCAGCTTTTCCCATTTCGGATAAATCAGCAGAAATCTCATGCAGTCCCCTTTATTTTTCACAGCGGCTGAACACCAGGCAGGCATACGTTCCGCCAAAGGATATGCCGGATAAAACCGTATGCCGCAGGTGCGTTTCCACTTTTTTGCCCGTCACAAAATTCAACGGCGCGGCCGGCTGTTCCAGACCGACCGTCGGAGGCAGCCACCCTTTTTCCACAGATAGCGCCAGAGCGCAAGCCCGAATCCCGCCTCCGGAAAAACTCTCTCCCACCGCGCCTTTGATGGATGTCACCCAAGGCCGGTCGGCGCAGGATGCAAATAATTCTTCGTACGCGGCCGCTTCCACGGCATCCAGCGCTCTGCTCCCGTTGGCGGCCGCCATCACGGCCGAGGCATCGGAAAGGTCAATCCGCGCCTGCCCAAGCGCCCGCAGAAACGTCCGACGGAATCCTTCGGGGTCCTTCGGCCAGGCCGTGGGCGGCGCGGGCGAAGACCCCAGACCGGCGCCGGAAATTTCACAGTAGATGTTCGCCCCCCGTTTTCGGGCGCCAGACAGAGACTCCAGACAGAGGAGGCCGCATCCTTCTCCGGCCACGTACCCGTTTCGCCGCCTGTCAAAGGGACGGGCGCCCTCCGCTCCCCCGTCGTCCGGTGAAAGCCCGTGAAATTTCGACAGAGCTTCATAGTAAAATTTCGACAGAATATCCGCGCCGCCCGCGAGCAGAACATCCGCCGTCCCGCGCCGGATTTCGGAGACGGCATACGCCACGGCCGTCTCCGCGGACACCGCGAAATGCGTGACCGTGACATTGACGCCGCGAAATCCCAGCTCGATGGACGCGTGTCCGGCCGGCGCGTTCATCACCGTGTTGGGCACCAGAATCGGATTGACGGCCCCCGGTCCCTGGGCAAACAGCGTGTCTTCGAACTGCGCCGTGACGTCGGTCGCGCCGAACGCGCTCCCAAAGAGGATGCCCACGCGATCGCGGTTTTCAGCCGTGACGGAGACGCCTGCATCGGAAAGCGCGAGGCGGGCCGATGCGGTTGTTAGCATCGACAGCCGGTCCATCCGCCGCAGATTTTTTACCGAGATCAATCCCCGGGGCTCAAAGCCGCGCACTTCCGCGCCAAGGCGCGATGCCGCCCTGCCGGTGTCGAACGCCTGCACGACATCGATGGCGCCCTCGCCCCCAAAAAGCCTCCGGGAAAATTCCTTCCGGCCCGTACCCAGCGGCGTTGCCATCCCCACGCCGGTGACCACCACCCGCTGATTGTCCGGAAGAGCATGATGTTTATTCATGAACGGCGCCCTGCCCTTCATACCGGCCGAAAATGACCGTCGTATTGTTTCCGCCGAAAGCGAAGGAATTGGAAAGAACGGCGCGAAGATCCGTGCTGCGCGCGCCTTGGGTCACGTAGTCCAGATCGCATTCCGGGTCGCGCTCGCGCCAGTGGATCGTCGGCGGAACAAACTTTTTGGCCAGGGCCAGCAGGCTGACAATCCCTTCCAGAGCGCCGGACGCGCCCAAGGTGTGGGCATGCATGGATTTCGTCGAACTCACCGGGATGGAATAGGCGCGGGAACCGAACACTTCTTTAATGGCACGCGTTTCCGTCGAATCATTGACCGGCGTGGCCGTGCCGTGGGCGTTGATGTAATCGATATCCTCCACCGTCAGGCCGCTGTCCGCCAGAGCGGCGCGCATGGAGCGCGCGGCGCCCGATGCTTTTTCATCGGGCGCCGTCATATGAAAAGAATCACAGGTGACGCCATATCCCATCAGCTCTCCGTAAATTTTCGCTCCGCGGTTTCGCGCCGTCTCGAGAGATTCCAGAACCAGAATGGCCGACGCCTCGCCCAGGGAAAGCCCCGACCGGTTCCTGTCGAAAGGACGGCAGACATCCTCATCAACGGACTTGAGGGCGTTGAAAGCGGCGTAGGTGAGCCGGCACATTGGCTCTACGCCGCCGGCAATCATGAGATCGGCATGACCGCCCACGATCAGGTCTCTGGCGTAGCCCAGCGCGGTGGCGCCCGCCGAACAGGCCGTCATGAACGTGGCTTTCGGGCCCAGAAGGCAGAAACTGGAAGCGATGCGGTCCGCGGACGAGGCGCAAAACAACGAAGACAGCCGGGAATACTTTGAACGCTCTTTCCCTTTTATCAGCATCTCCGCGTAAAAGCTTTCTGCTTCCAGAAGACCGCCGGCCCCGCCGCCAATGGCCACTCCTGTATTTTCCTTGAGGTTTTCAGGAAAAGGGTAAAGCCCGGCATCCGTCAGGGCCTCTATCGCCGCCGCCATGGACAGAGCATCGGCGCGGGACATTCTTTTGAGGGAAAACTCCTCGGGAATCGACCGCCGGGGATCAAAATCTTTCACCTGCCCCCCTTTATGTGTGCGGAATTCCCCGGTATCGAACAGATCGATCTCCGCAATGCCGCAGACGCCTTCCTCAAGCGACCGGGCAAACTCGGGGATGCTGCCGCCAATGGCGTTTTTCGTCCCCATGCCTGTGATCACAATGCGCTTTTTTTCGTTCACCCAAATCCTCCAACCCCTCTTGAGAAGGCGTTCGTTTCCCGGTAAAATTATTATTCGGTTCATTGAGAAAAGCCAAGACTATTTTTCAGAGGGCTGCCGCGCCCGCCGCCTGCCGTGAAGACATGGGCAGGCATCAAGGCCTTGACGCGAATAGGCACAATAGCGTCGCATCTTCAAATTCAATGATGATGAACTCGTAAAAAGTCATTTTCGGACCTTTTTCGTCATACCGACGAAGGCCGGTATCCAGTCATTACAATAAGTTCTGGGCTCCGGCGCTTGTGCCCTCGCGCCACCTTCAGGTGGTTAGGGTATTCGCCGGAGTGACGGTTTGAATTACTTTTTACGAGGGCGTCAATAATGCCTTTTTGGAAACTTCGGGGCGCTTGAATGAAGAATTCTTATGTTCTCATCGATCTCCGTCTCATTTTCGCTCCATTGAAAGATCACTTTCCGCAATTCGGAAGACGAAGGGCCTTTTGAATAATCTCCCATGGTCCGTCCGCGCCGGTCGATATGCCGGCGCGGACTTCAGCAAACAGAGTCGGAATGTCGTCATGCGGGGGCCGGCCGATGGTCGGCCCCCCGGAGGTTGAGAAAACCGGAAGATGCGCGGAAGGCTGTAATTATATTGCGCCGGTGTAGAGAGCGCGCAGCCGTTTCTTGTCCACCTTGCCGACGCTGGTTTTAGGAATGTCGTCCGCAATGATATACTGGTCGGGAATGGCATAGCGCGGAATCGCGCCCTGTTCGGCGCAACTCTTCATGTGACTCTTCAACACTTCCGAGGTAATGCCGTCGTTACGGAACTCCGGTTTCAACACAACAAGCAGCATGGGTCTCTCACCCCACTTGGAATCGGGAACGCCAATGGCCGCCGCTTCCTGTATGGCATTGTGCGTGCTGACGGCGTTTTCCAAA
>JAAZOZ010000102.1 GCA_012797505.1 Smithella sp.
TGATTCTGGAGGTGGACGCAGACAAAGCTCTGGAATCCATGATGGAAAGAACGGCCGGCGACCTGAAGGAATCGTTAATGGAAAACCGGATCCGCTTCCGCAACGTGGAAAAGGCCAAAGGCGCCGCGATCACCATGGAGCTTTCGGAAGCTTCCGGAAAATCCGCCCTGGAGAAGATTCTCAATGAACAGTTTTCCGATCTGGAAATCACCTCCTCCGCGCCTCGCGAAGGCGGACAGTTGATCACCCTGGGCGTCAAAAACAAAAGGGCCGCGGATTTGAAAAAGCTGACCGTGGAGCACAGCGTTGAAACCATCCGCAACCGCGTGGACCAGTTCGGCGTCGCCGAGCCGGAAATCATTCCGGAAGGCGAGAACCGCATCATGGTCCAGCTGCCGGGCATCAAGGACCCGGAACGGGCCAAAAACCTGATCGGAAAAACCGCGCTTCTGGAATTCAAGCTGGTGGGCGAGGAAAACTCGCTCGACGAGGCGCTGCGCGGCAATGTTCCGGAAGGCTCCGTCGTCGCCTACGGTGCAAGGGAAGACAGGGCCAGCGGCCAGAGGGGCCAGGTGCCCTACCTGCTGAAAAACAAAACCCTGCTCACCGGGGCGTCGCTGGAAACCGCCAAGGTCCAAATTTCCGACCGGTTCGGCGAACCGCACGTCTCCATGAAGTTCAACTCGCAGGGCGCGGCCGATTTCGACCGCATCACCAACGAAAACGTCCGCAAGCGTCTGGCCATCGTGCTGGACGGCGTGGTCCATTCGGCGCCGGTCATTCAGGAAAGAATCTCCGGCGGCCAGGCGCAGATTACCGGAAACTTCACCATGGAGGAAGCCCGCGACCTGGCCATTGTGCTGCGCGCCGGCGCACTGCCCGCTCCGGTCAATATTCTGGAGGAAAGAACGGTCGGACCTTCGCTGGGCTCCGACTCGATCCGCCAGGGAATCATGGCCACGCTGATCGGTTTTTTTCTGGTCGTCGTGTTTATGTTCATCTACTACCGTCTTTCCGGGCTGGTGGCGGATTCCGTGCTGATTCTGAACGTCATTGTCCTGCTGGGCATCCTGGCCGGCTTTAAAGCGACGCTGACGCTGCCCGGCATCGCCGGCATCGTTCTGGTGATCGGCATGGCGGTGGACGCCAACGTGCTCATCTTTGAGCGCATCCGCGAGGAATTGCGGCTGGGGAAACCGCCCCGCGCGGCGATCGACGCCGGGTATTCCAAGGCCTTCGTAACCATTCTGGACTCCAATGTCACCACGCTGATCGCCGCCTTGTTTCTGTTCGCCTTCGGCACCGGACCGGTGAAGGGATTCGCCCTGACCCTGAGCATCGGCATTGTGGTCAGTGTCTTTACGGCCGTCTTCGTCACACGCATCATCTTTGACTACTTTATCTGGAACAGAAGCATTTCGAGGATCAGCGTCTAGACGCAGGATCCTTACAGAGGAGAAGAGCATGGAATTTATCAAACCGGGAACACATTTTGATTTTGTGGGAAAAATGAAAATCGCCCTGGGGATTTCCGCGGCGCTGATCATCATCAGCATCCTTTCCGTCGTTTTGCGCGGCGGATTGAATTTTGGCATTGACTTCGCGGGCGGAACCATCATTCAGGTAAAGTTTTCAAAAGCCGCTCCGGCCGACGCCATCCGCAACGCCTTTGCCGGCATCAACGTCGGCGACGCCATTATTCAGGAAATCGGCGAAAATGAAGTGATTGTCCGCACCAACCAGCCCATGACCAAAGAACTGCAGGTAAAAGTGGCAGAAGCCATGACCGGACAATTCGGCGCCGGCGCGTACGAAATCCGGCGAATCGAGTTCGTCGGACCCAAAGTGGGCAGGGATCTGACGAACAAGGCGATCCTCTCCATCGTCTTTGCCTGGATCGGCATGCTGATTTACATCGCGTGGCGCTTTGAATTTCGCTACGGCCTGGGCGCCATCATCGCCCTGATTCACGACACCATCATTACGATCGGCGCCCTTTCATTATTAAACAAGGAATTCACGCTGGTGATCGTTGCCGCACTTTTGACGATCATCGGTTATTCGATCAACGACACCATCGTGGTGTTCGACCGAATCCGAGAAAACCGCAGGATTCACGCCAAAGAGTCTCTGGAGACCATCTCGGATCTGTCGGTCAGCCAGTCGATGACCCGCTCCATCAACACGAA
>JAAZOZ010000103.1 GCA_012797505.1 Smithella sp.
AAACTTTCCTGCGGCGACTACAGCGTCACCCTGCAGTATAACCCCGCCCGCGCTATCAGCAGCGGCGCGGCGGTCGATGCGGAATCGATCCGGAAGCGGCCCTGTTTCCTCTGCGCCGAAAATCGCCCGGCACGGCAGTCCGGAATTCTTTACCGCGATGATTATCAAATCTTGTGCAACCCCGCGCCCATCTTCGAGCGCCACTTCACCGTGGCGGCGCTATCACATCTGCCGCAGGACATCCGGTCATCGCTGGATGCGCTTCTGGATATCGCCCATGACGCAGCGCCCGGCCATGCCGTGTTTTACAACGGCCCCGCCTGCGGGGCCTCCGCGCCGGATCACCTGCACTTTCAGATGATTCCATCCCGCGCGCTTCCCTTTTTGAATGAACTGGAAAAAGGGTCTTTCCCGATTGCGTCATCCACCGTTTTGCACCGCCCGGCGAAAAGCGGCGATCGCAGTGTCCTGCTCCTCAAGTCGGACCAGGCCAGGCTCCTCAAAGAGCACCTGACGCGATTTCTCACCGCCGCCCGGAAGTTACTTGCGACACAGGAAGAGCCTCTGCTGAACGTTTTTTGCACATACGGGAAGCGCGGCTGGACGATCATCGTCTTTCTGAGACAGAAACACAGGCCCGACGCCTATTTCGCGAAGGGAAACCGTCGCATCTTTGTTTCGCCCGGCGCCATTGACATGGCCGGCGTCGTCATTACGCCAAGGCTTTCCGATTTCCAGCGGCTCACTGCCGACACCGTCCGCGGCATCTACCGGGAAGTCTCGCTGGAGGAAGCGGCGCTAAACAAAATCATCGCCGACCTCTTATAGCCCCGTACCGCGTGCTGTGAGACAAAAAACGGCGAAAAAGGGTGGAAAATAACCCTGTCGGTTTTTTCTCCCCTCCCTTGATGGGAGGGTGAATTTATTACGGAGTTTCTGAAATGCCTGAAAACACCATCATCGACAGCGCCATGAGCTTTGCCGAAGCCATTGAAGGCACCACTGCGCCCATGATAGTGATCGATTCCCTGTCCATGATCGACGTCCTGTATTATTCCTTTGACGGACAGCGCCACCAGGGCCAGATGCTCGTGGACGCGCGCCTCGAAGACGACGTTTATGAAATCTTTCTCCTGATCGAGAAGCTGAAATTTCCCGTCGGCAAAGTCATTCCCATCGTCGCCTACAAGTGGGACGATGAAGCCTCGATGGCGGACAACAATTCCTCCTCTTTCAATTTCCGCGTCATCGCCGACACCAACAAACTGTCTCTGCATTCTTTCGGCCGCGCCGTGGACATCAATCCCGTCCAGAATCCGGTGATTTATCCCGCGGGCCTGATCGCGCCCGAAGGCGCGGTTTACCGCCCGCAAAACAAAGGAGCATTTACCGGCGATCACCCCGTTGTTCAGGAATTCCTCCGGCGCGGCTGGCACTGGGGCGGAAATTTCGACCAGCCCAAGGATTATCATCACTTCGAAAAAACGTAAGGATCAAAATATGAAAAAAGACATGCCTCCGGTTCAACCAGATGAAAGTCTTTATTCGGTCTCGAAAATCTCCTTGAACCATTTCACAGTGGTGTCGGCAAGCCGTTTGACTTCTGTTTTGCGCCGGTCTTTGTCATACCCCAGAGCCGTCAACCCGCCTTCTATTCTTTTTGAAACGGATGCCGAATCAAAACCTTCAAACGGCGGGCAATGAATCTGCCGAACCATCATGTCATCGACGAAATACGCGGAAAGATCGAAAGCGGCGCAGTAATCAAACTTCTTCCTATCATGTCTCCGCAGGGCGTTCTGATAACACTTGTCAACCCTGCCGCGCATCAGGCTCATGCCAGTTGCATTATAGGATCTCCTGCAATCCTGGACCGCCTTTTTGATATTTTGATCGTAATTATCTCCGTGGCAATCCGTCACGTTTATTGTTATGCAAACGATCACAGAGAAGATCAACAATAGCGTGCGCAGCAGCCTGTGTTTCCCTGCCATAAGCGAAATCTCCTCAATTTTTTTCATAATATTCAAGTTTCAGCTTCAGATCTCTCAAGTCTTTCACTTGCTCCGAATCTATCGTGTACTTGAATTTCATCGGCAGTCCATCTTCCGGGATAATTTTCGACTTTCTGATTGCATAATTATCCCACTTGTCGTCAAACTTTGTTTCCTTGTCATTATATTTTTCCCAAAATGTTTTAGGAAACAGTCTGACAAAGGCTTTAGTGAAAGCTACTGAATCCCAGACCACGAACAGATTATCTCGAAGTCTATAGAACTTATCCCCGACTTTTTCGTCATTGATTGTGACATATACTTTGAGTTCATCACGAACCTTTGCTTGGTTCGTAATAAAGTAACTGTCATTTTTCAATTTGCCATATTCAATTCTATAATTCGTCCCGATTCTCCAAACATCTGGAGAATCGCCGGTTGGATCGGAAAGATGCCGAAGGATTTCCCTGTTCGCTCTCATAAAGAACGGGTTGGCATAAATCTTTGCGTGGATTTCTACATTCACTTTATCCGGCATGATCCGTTTGATTTCGTAGCCGGTGTAGATGATGGAGTATTTCTCGCTTAGGGGGCGG
>JAAZOZ010000104.1 GCA_012797505.1 Smithella sp.
GAGCGTCGCGGCGCCGCCGTTTTGCAGATACAGATCCTCCTCCACGCCTTCCAGATAGTTCAGGAGCATGGATTCATGATTCCCGCAAAGACAGACCAATTTGGCACAGGCCCCGCGGAGTCCCAAAACATAGTCCACCACCCCCCTGCTTTCGCGGCCGCGGTCGATGTAATCGCCGATAAAAACCAGGGTGTCTCCCGCCGGATCGGCCGGAATCTTCCGCAAAAGCCGCTTCAGCGGATCCAGGCAGCCATGAATGTCGCCGATGGCGAATAGGTTCATGATCCCTTGCGTCATGAGCGGCCGGCTAATCCAGAAGAGCGGCCGTAAAATCCCCGCTGTCGAAGGGCCGCAGATCCTCCAGCCCCTCGCCGACGCCGATAAAGCGCACCGGAAGCCCCAGTTCGCCGGCGATGCGCACGACCACGCCGCCCTTGGAAGTCCCGTCCAGCTTGGTCAGCACAATGCCGGTTGCTCCGATTTCTTCCTGGAACATTTTGGCCTGGATGACGGCGTTCTGGCCCGTCGTGGCATCCAGAACCAGCAGAATCTCGTGCGGCGCTCCGGGCAGCTCCCTGCCGATGACTCTTTTGACTTTTTTGAGCTCTTCCATCAGATTGGTCCGGGTATGCAGACGTCCGGCGGTGTCCACGATCACCACGCCGTTAAAACCGGCTTTGATTTTCCCGGCGGCGTCGAAAACAACGGCCGCGGGATCGGCGTTCATTTTCTGCTTGATGACCGGCGCGCCCACACGAGCGCCCCACACCTCCAGTTGTTCGATGGCCGCCGCGCGAAAGGTATCGGCGGCAACCAGGACAACCTCGTGACCATCCCGGCGCAGCATATGGGCCAGTTTGCCGATGGTGGTGGTTTTTCCGCTGCCGTTGACGCCGACGGCCATGATCACAAACGCCTCGTTTTTCGGGATGGCGAGCGGCTTTTCCATCTTTCGCAGAATGGCGATCATGCGCTCCTGCAAAACTTTTTTAATCTGCGACGCGTCGGAAAGCTCCCTGCGCTTGACCCGCTGCTTGACGTCTTCAATGAGATCAAAGGTAAACTGCGGGCCCATGTCCGCCGAAATCATCAGCTCTTCCAGTTCGTCATAGAGCGCCGGATTCAGTTCCCTTTTGCCGAAAACGAGCTGATCCAGATTTTTGGTGAGAGCGTTCCTGGTTTTGGCGAGTCCCGCTTTGAGTTTGTCGAATAAACCCACTTTCTTCGTATTCCTTTCTGCAAGCCTCCCTGCCGGAAAATAAAAGGGCCACCGCACGGCCGACAGGGGAAAACCATTGCGGCCTTTAGGGAGATTCATAGCGGCTTTCGCCGCCAAAGTAAAGAAATGGATGATTTTCTAAAGGAAAGGGCGGGGGTTGCCGCGGTGCACCGCGAAAAACTCCCGCCCGTCAGAAAGAGAGCTTTGAATAACGGCCATTTTTGTCATTTCGACCGAAGGGAAAAATCTTGAACAAACGGCCATCCTTAAGATTTCTCGTCGCTCACGCTCCTCGAAATGACATTTTTCAAAGCCCGTCAGAAACAGACATGGTCCGGATGCCGCCCGTTTCTCCCGCCGGGGCGGATGTCGGACGGGCCCGCCGCCGGATTCAGGGGCGCCGGACCGGACAAAATGCTATTTAAATACCGGCCGCTGGGGCATCAGCTTGATATATTTGATCTCTGCTTTGGTCTCTTCGTACTGAAATCCCAGGATATCCCGCATCGAAATCATGCCCACTACCCTTTTGCCGTCCGCAATCGGAATATGCCGGATCTTTTTATGTCTCATGGTATTGATCGCGTAATCCAGATCGTCATCCATCGACGCGATGGCGACTTCATGCGTCATGATATCCCCGACTTTCTTGTCGTCGCAATTCCCTCCGCGCGCGAGGCACTTGCGCACGATGTCTCTTTCCGTAATGATGCCGATCAACTCATTTTTTTCATCCGTGACGGGAAGCGCCCCTTTATCGTGCTGGATCAGTTTCTGGATCGCCGCTGAAACAAATTCATCCGCCTCGACGGTGATTAAAGATTGACTTTTGAATCCCGTAGCTTTCAACATGTCCCGTATCTTCATCTCCCTTTTCCTCCCTTGTTCCATATGCTCTTGAGCAGGTTAAGAATCGATTTCTGAACGATAATTCCTTTAACGACGGTTGAAAAACAAAAATCGCCTCCTGAAAAATTTCGTATCTTTCATATCACTCATTTTTTTCCGAAATCAAGCACTTTCTTCAAAACGACGCCGAAGAGGACTTTCGGAATGGGCCGAAAATCTCCCGCGAACAAACAACGCCCTTGCCTGCGGCGGGGGAATCCGCGCCGAAAGCGATAGAACGGGCCGGATCAATTGAGGGTGACGGATACCAGGGAGGAAATCCCCTGCTTTTGCATGGTCACGCCGAAGAGCGTGTCGGCGACTTCCATCGTGCTCTTGTTGTGCGTAATCATGATGACCTGGGATTTTTCGGCGACATCCCGGATCAGGCGGTTGAAGAGGTTGGTGTTTGCGTCGTCGAGCGCCGCATCGACTTCATCCAGAATCAGGAAGGGCGACGGACGGTACAGCAGGATGGCGAAGATCAGCGCGATCGCCGCCAGGGATTTTTCACCGCCGGAGAGCAGGCTTACGCTTTGCGCTTTCTTGCCCGGAATCTGAATGTCGATATCCACGCCGGTTTCCAGAAGATCGCTTTCATCGGTCAGGAGAAGTTCGCCCCGCCCGCCGGGGAAAATGTGGGCGAAGGTTTTCTTGAAGCATTCGTTGACGGCGGCAAAGGTTTCGGAAAACCGTTCGCGGGAGATTTTATTGATCCGGGTGATCGTCCTTTGCAGCGACGCCAGCGACTCGTTGAGGTCGCTCAACTGCGTCGTCAGAAACTGGTTGCGCTGATCCAGCTCGGCATATTCGTTGAGCGCCAGGAGATTCACTTCGCCGAAATTTTCGATCGTCTGCTTGTCCTTTTCCAGCAGGGCGCCGAGTTCGGCAATTTTTTCATCCTCCATCATCTCAAAATCCGCCATGAGAGAGGCAAGATCGACCTGGTGCTTTTCCGCAACCGCGTTTTGCAGGTTTTCAAGGTTCAGCGCGCCCTCGCGGCACTGCATTTCCAGCTCGCTTTGCTGCCGGCGCAGCTCGTCCATTTTTCTCTTGATGTCGCGGATTTCATTTTCCTGAATTTTGAGCCGCTCGTCGTCCCCGGTCCGCTTCTCCCTCAGTTCGCTCAGAACCGCTTCACAGGACGCCAGTTTTTCGTAAAGGATCTTGAGCGCCTCCGTGTCCGCCCCGACGGCGGCGGTAAGACCGGCCAACTGCTGTTCGCAGGCCGCAATGTCCTCCCGCTTTCGCGCGGCTTCGCTTTCGCTTGCGGCGAGATCATTCTGCACCCGCGCGATCGTCCGCAAATCCGCTTCCTTCTTTTCCGCCAGCGCGGCCAGCAGAACTTTTTTCTCCGTGAGCCGCTTTTCCTGGGCGTCAATGGCCGCGCGCGACTGCTGGCGGCGGCTGTTGAAGCCGGAGATGATTTCGTTGAGTTCCTTTTCCGCCGCCTCCTTCACCAGGATTTCCGCCTCGAGCTCCTGCAGTTTCCGCCGGGCCTGGGCCTCCTCCGTCTTGATGTTCCGGCGGTTGAACTCCAGAACGGCGATTCTCTGCTTGAGCCTTTCCGATTCATCGCCGAAGCGCTCCAGATCCTTCTTCCGGCTGTGGGCGTTCATTTCCAGTTGATGTTCGCTGTTTTTCAGCCTGGCAAGCTCTTCGTCCCAACGGGCAATCGACGAGGCCAGTCGCTTCTTTTCCTCCATCCGGTCCTCGAGTTCGCCGGAAAGCTTCCGGACTTCACGCTCCAGCTCCGCGATTTCCCGCTTGGTGGCGAGCAGGCTTTTTTCCACCGCCGATCCGCTGCCGCCGGTCAGGACGCCGTTGGGGCTGATGGTGTCTCCCTCGGGTGTCACGAAGGTCCCCCGGAAGCCGTTTTTCTTCCAGAGATTAATGCCGGTTTCAATGGACGGCGTCAGCAGGACATCGCCCAGCAGGCAGTCGGCAATCTTTTTGAATTCCTCCTGGACGACGACTTTGCGCAGGAGGGGCTCCGCTTCCTGAAGATGCTCCTCGCTGTAAGTCTGGGCGCTCCCGCCTCGCAGCTCCACCGGCACGAAACTGCCCCGGCCCAGCTTGTAACTTTTCAGATAATCGATGGCGCGGACGCCTTCTTCCTGGTTCTTCACAACGACATACTGCAGCTTGTCGCCCAGCACCGCTTCCACGGCCGATTCGTATTCGCGGGGAACGTCGATGTGGTCGGCCACGACGCCGTAAAACGCGTCCGGGCTGTCCTGCGTTTCAATGACTTTTTTCACGCCCTCGTTGGACCATTTGAAGGCTGCCTCAAATTCCGCAAGCGATTGCAGCCGCGATGATTTGGCGCCCGCTTCTTCCTTGACCTCGAGGATGCGCTCCTCGACGGCCTGCAGGTCCGACTTGGCTTTTTCCAGCGCATCGGCGGCCGCTTCTTTCTCTTTGCCGACCTGCGCGATTTGCTCTTCTTCCTCCGCCAGCCCGCCGGCCAGCTCCTGCATCTTCTGCGTCAAATCGGCAAGCCGGCTTTTGTCCTGTTCGATTTCCCGGATTTCCCTCTCTTCACGCCGCTGGAAATCCTCCATGCCTTTCTTCAGTCCCGCGACGGCGTTTCCGAATTTGGCCAGGTCCTGCATCACGTCGATATAGCGGATTTTTTGCTCCTCCAGACGGGCGTTGACGTCCCGGTCGGCTTCCAGCAGGCCCTGAACTTCACGCTCGCCTTCTTCCAGTTCCTGCTGCAAAAGGGTCATCTGCCGCAGGAGGTCTTCGGATTTCCTTTGCAGATTGTCGATCTCGGCGGCGAGGCTCTCCTTTTTCCGGCCCATCTCTTCAATTTCCGCCAGGTTCTTCTGCTTGCGCTCCGAGGTTTCCGCCATTCGGCGGCGAGAAAACTCAACGCTCTTTTCCTTGATGTTGATGGAATTCTTCACCTCGTAAAGCTCAGTCTGGCGAAGGCCGATCTGCTCGTCTTTTTCCAGGAGGGCCGCCTTCATCTCCTGCAGGGCGGATTCCCTGGATTCCATCTGCGCCCCGACCGCGTCCGCCTGCCCGGAGATTCGCGTCCGCTCGTCCTGCAGCGCGGCGTTTTTCCCGGCCATTTTGGCATAGCCCTGACGGGACAACGCCAGTTCCGTTTCTTTCATTCGCTGCTTTACGGCTTTGTACTGCTCTGCTTTTTTGGCCTGGCGGGTAATGGCGTTGAGTTGGGTTTTGACTTCCTTGTGAATGTCGTTGAGTCGCAGGATGTTCTGTTTGGTGGCCTCCATCTTGCGAACGGCGGCATCCTTGCGGCTTTTATACTTGGACACGCCGGCTGCATCTTCGATGAAAAGCCGGCGGTCTTCCGGTTTGGCTTCCACCAGATTGGCCACAGCCCCCTGCTCCACCAGGGAATAGGTCCGGGCGCCGACACCCGTGCCCATGAAGAACTCTTTCACGTCCAGCAGGCGGCAGGGCACGCGGTTGATGCAGTACTCGCTCTCGCCGTCGAGGATGGTTTTGCGCGAAATGGACACTTCCGTCAGTTCGCCGTAAACGCCCGGGAAGGACGATCCGTCGCTCGACAGCGTCATCACGACTTCCGCCATGCTCACAGGGGCGGCATCCTCACTGCCGTTGAAAATCACGTCGTCCATCTTCTTGCCGCGCAGGGCTTTGACCCGCTGTTCGCCCATCACCCAGCGAATCGCATCGACAACATTTGATTTTCCGCAGCCGTTGGGCCCGACAACCGCATTGACGCCCTTGGAAAAATCAATCAAAACCTTCTCGCGGAAAGATTTGAAACCTGTTATTTCAAGACGCTTTAGCTTCATAAATCATCTTTAATTGAAATCGTTGTAAATTTTGGCAAAGCCTAACAAAAGAATGTTTCTTTGTAAAGGGAAAATACAACAAAATGTATTCCCGAAAAAACACTACCACAACATATAGTGCTTACCCGTTCATTTCCGGGGGCCGGTTTTTACAGAAAAACCGTCTTGAAAACAGGAAATCGGCAGGAAAAAAGAATCACGGTTTAACGGCCGATGTGATGAATCTGGTCTTTGGCGAGCCCGTTCCGTTGCCCAAATATCACTTTGAGCGGCCATTAAGGGCGTTTTGTCACATAAATCTTGGCGAAGCGAAAGATCAGCAATGACAACTGTTTGAGCCGAAGGCGAGTTTTGTCATTGCCTTTCGCGAGCCTTAGATTTATACAAAACGCTCTCAGGCAAGCGAAAAGAATGTTTGGGCAACACTCTGTGTCTCAGTCCGCCACAGAGTGAATGCAATTGATTCACTCCCGCAAACGATATCTCTCAACATTTAAAGCAGGCCTTCCAGCTTCTGACCGCAGAAAGAACACTGGTGTCCAGAAAGGGAATAATCAATAATTCTAAATCCATAACGCCTGATCAACAATTTATGGCAGTTTGAACAGTAGGTGTTTTCACCCTCCTCGCCCGGCACATTGCCGCTGTAAACATGATGCAGTCCGGCTTCTTTCCCGATCGCACAGGCGCGTCGCAGGGAGGCGATGGGAGTGGAAGGGGTATCGAGCATTTTGAACTGCGGATGGAACCTGCTGATATGCCAAGGGGTTTCCGGACCCAAGTCTCGGATGAAAGCGGCAATATCCTTTAATTCTTCGGTGGAATCGTTCAATCCGGGAATTAAAAGCGTGGTAATTTCCAGCCAGACACCCTCGTCTTTCATTTTTCTGAGGCTGTCCAAAACGGGATCAAGTCTCGCGCCGCATTGCTTTTTATAAAATTCGTCCCGAAAAGACTTCAAATCCACATTGGCGGCAGCCAGATAAGGCGACATCAGATCAATGGCCTGAGGCGTCATGAATCCGTTCGTGACGAAAAGGTTTTTCAGACCTTCCCGGCAGGCGATCTTCGCGGTTTCCAGAGCGGTTTCCAGATAAACCGTCGGCTCCGTGTACGTATAGGCGATCGTTTGGCAACCATTTTTCCTGGCCCCTTCGACAATCATCGCCGGCGGCGCTTCTTCCCCCATGATCATGAGCGTGGAGCGGGGCATCTGTGAAATTTCATGGTTCTGGCAGAAGGCGCAGGTAAAATTGCAGCCGGCGGTGGCCACGGAGTAAGACCGCGAACCGGGATGCACATGAAAAAAGGGCTTCTTTTCAATCGGATCCACATGCTCGGCAATCAGCGTTCCGAAAACAAGGGAGTACAAAACACCTTCCCGGTTTTCCCGAACGCCGCACAGACCGCGCCGGTTGGACCCAATGTTGCAGCGGTGGGCGCATAGCCCGCAGAGCACCCGAGACCCGGCCAGCTTCTCGTAAAGCAGCGCCTCGCGGATCATGGTTTTCCCTCCCGCAGCATGTCCCGAACGGCTTCCGGAGCGGCGGCTCTCTCTCTTGCTTTCAGCTTGAAAGAATTTAAAACGGGATGCTGAACGGTTCGATACGTATAGTTGACGGAAAAAACCATCCCGACAAACGCCCCGAGTGGATTGTTCCTCATCGGAAAAAGGTCTTCCAGGGACGACAACAGAGCAACCGCCGGTCCGGGAAGACACATCACGGACCCCCATTGAATTTGAGCGCCGGACATGGTTTTGTGAATCAGGGTCTGCATTTCTCCGATGGAAAAGAAACGTAAATTTGATGCGGCAGGAAAACCGAAAAAATTCCGCACGGCCTGTCCGGTTCCGGCCGAAGAATACCGGTTCAGAAAACCGACAAAAACACGATTGCGGCTGACCCGGACCGCTTCCGCAAGCGCTTTTTGCGGATTTGCTGAGCCCTGCAGGCCGCCCGTCAACGTAACCACATCGAACTCATTGTCGGAAAAAGGAATATCGGCGGCATTGCCCAAAACCAGTTCGCACGATGCGCCAAGATTTCTCCGGGCCGACTCCAGGGCAGCCGCTGACGGATCCATTCCCGTGAGCAGGCATTTTTTCCTGCCGAACATTCGCAGAGTGTTTCCGCTTCCACAACCCACGTCCAGAACGGATTCCCCGGCGACGGGAGCGACCAGATCCAGGATCAGTTTTTCCTGCCGCAAATACAGGCGACGGCCCTGGCGGGTCTGAAGCCAGTCATCCCCTGTCACGGCCTGAAGCGGATCAAAAATCATGGATCGCCACTCCTTTTGAAAAAGGTCAGCCCCCGATGTCCGACATGTCCCGGTGGCATTTTTTCAGGTGTCTGTCCGTGCAGTCCAGGTCGTGCTTTTCGGGTTTGAGCCGAACGGCCCGGCGGATCAGCTCGTCCAGTTCGCCGTCGCTGCAGTTTTGGCGAAGCGCCGCTTTTAAATCGATTTCCTCATCCTTGAGCAGGCAGGCGCGCAGTTTGCCGTCCGCCATCAGGCGCAGGCGGTTGCAGGTCGCGCAGAAATGGTCGCTGACCGGGTCGATAAACCCGATTTCTCCCAGCCCGTCCGGCAGTGTAAAGATTCTGGCCGGGCCGTCCGACTTGTTTTGCTTGCCCGCCAGGGGCGTAAGCCGGAAATGACGGCCGATGGTTTCCTGCAGATCACGGTTCGGCAAAAAATCCGCCGTGTATCCGTCGCTGACCGGACTGACCGGCATGATTTCGATGAAACGAACCTGAAAAGGTTTGACAAGCGCCAATTGCGCAAAATCCAGCACCTCGTTGTCGTTGAATCCCTTGACGATCACGGTATTGATTTTGATGGGGGAGAAGCCCGCTTGCTCCGCCGCGGCAATCCCGCGAAACACATCGTCCAGGTTCCCGCCCCGCGTGATTTGCGCGTACTTGTCTCTGTCCATGGAATCCAGACTGATGTTGAGCCGGGTGATGCCGGCGTTGAAAATCGCCTCCGCGTATTTCGCAAGCAGGATGCCGTTGGTTGTCAGACTGATGTCCTCGAGGCCTTTTGTTTTTTTCAAATCCGCGGCAAATTCAACAAAACCGCGGCGGACCAGCGGCTCGCCGCCGGTCAGCCGCACCTTGACAAATCCCAGGGTCACCGCCCGGGAAACCACGCGGAGAATCTCCTCGTACCGGAGAATATCGTCATGACCTTTCAGCGAAATCCCTTCCATGGGGCGGCAGTATATGCAGCGCAGATTACAGCGGTCGGTGATGGAAATCCGAAGATAATTGATGTCCCGGTTGTATGCATCCAGCATGAGATCA